>JAYODZ010000006.1:0-20353 GCA_038106515.1 Rhodobiaceae bacterium | reverse complement strand
CCGAGGACATGGATGTCGTCATTCAACCCGGCGTTACCCGCGAGCAGCTCAATACCGAGTTGCGCGCCACGGGTCTGTTTTTTCCAATCGACCCAGGGGCCAATGCAACGCTGGGCGGTATGGCGGCGACCCGTGCATCGGGGACCAATGCAGTGCGCTACGGCACAATGCGCGAAGCCGTAATGGGGCTCGAAGTCGTTTTGGCCAACGGCGATATCATCCGCACTGGTGGTCGCGCGCGCAAATCGTCTGCGGGCTATGATTTAACCCATCTGATGGTCGGCTCCGAGGGCACGCTCGGCATTTTTACCGAGCTCACGATCCGCCTGCATGGTATTCCTGAGAAGATTGCAGGCGGGATTTGCTCTTTCCCGACCATCACCCAAGCTTGCGAGGCCGTCATCCTCACCATTCAAAGTGGTATTCCAGTTGCTCGCATTGAATTCCTTGACGCTCTACAAGTCAAAGCCTGTAATGCCTATAGTAAAACCAACCTGCCGGAAGAGCCGCTTTTATTGCTCGAGTTTCACGGTTCAGATGCCTCGGTCCAAGAACAATCGGAAAATTTCCAAGACCTTGCCCAGAGTTGCGGTGGCGGGACTTTCCAATGGTCGTCCGATCCTGAAGAACGCAGCCGACTTTGGAAAACGCGGCATGATGCCTATTGGGCCGCGCTTGCCCTCGTGCCGAACGGCAAGAGCTATCCGACCGATGTCTGTGTTCCCGTCAGCCGCCTTGCTGAATGCGTCGAGGCCACGCACCGCGATATTGAGGAAAGCGGCATTATTTCGCCGATCGTCGGCCATGTCGGTGACGGCAATTTTCATTGCCTCCCCGTTCTCCCGCCAGATCGCCCCGATCTGCAGAACAAAATTGAAGCCTTTACATCGCGCTTGTCTGCTCGCGCAATTGCCATGGGGGGCACCTGCACTGGCGAACATGGTATTGGGCAAGGAAAGCGAGACTATTTGGTCAAAGAAGCGGGCGACGCCGTTCCTGTGATGAGCGCGATTAAACGACAGCTCGACCCGCAAAATCTTCTCAACCCAGGCAAAATATTTCGCGAGGTCTAATTGGAGACGCGTTGCGCCAATACGGGTGAAATGCGGTTCAAGAGATAAAGAAACCGGCTTTGCCCTGCATATATTGTTTGTTTGTTGGTGAGCCAGCCATGCCAGAAAATATTAGCGAGGTGGGCTGGCGATATTTTTCTTTGTCTGAGACCTCTCGTCATTTCGGTGTCGACGGACGGCGGCAGTAAATCTATCACCTGCACATGGTCATGCGATAATTGCCGGCGTAGCGAGGTCGAAAAACTATGCATAAAAGCCTTACTCGCCGAATAAATTGGTGAATTAAGATCAGGTTGAATGGCGACGCTAGATGAAACATTCACAATTGCACTGGCATGTGAGCGCGCTTTAAAAACCGGTAGCAAACGATCGGTCAAATCGATCGCCGCGTTAATATTTAATTCAATTTCACGCGCATAATTGCGGTAATTATGCTGGTTATGAAACGCACCTGTCAGGCGGACGCCGGCATTGTTTATCAAAACATTCAGGTCTGGGTAAGTCGCTATTAAGTGCGCCGCAAGTTGCGCGCGTTGCGCAGCTTGCTGTAAATCACAAGCAATAAAGTCGCCCCCCATATGTTGCCGCTCGCGACTATCCGACCGACCTACAGCGATAACATGATTGCCCGACTTTAAAAACTTACGGCCCAGCGCGGCGCCGATGCCGCGCGTTCCCCCTGTAATTACAACGCAGTGCCCTTGGTTCTGCACGTTTCACCTATAAGTCGTCTGAAGCTTTATCTAGTTCAGATACGAAATCCTTCAACCGAGCGGTGGCTTTTCGTCATTTTCGCAATATAGTTGGAGCCGAAACGTAATTAGGGAGATCATAATGGGGCAACTTAAAGGGAAAACTGCAATCGTTACGGGCGCCGCCTCGGGTATCGGCAGGGCAACGGCTCAATTATTTGCCGCCGAGGGCGCCCGCGTTCTGGCCGTTGATGTTAACGCCGCAGTCGCAGAGATTAGCAATGAGATGATCTCAAGCTTACAATGCGACCTGTCGAACCTCGACGCGCCCGAAAAAGTTCTGACGGCGGCGCACAACATGCTTGGTACGGACGCGCAGTGTCTCGATATATTGATGAATAATGCGGGCGTTGGCAGCAATGCGCCCGCCGATCAAATGTCAAATGAAGAATGGGATCGCGTTTTAAATATCAATCTCTCCGCCCCATTTCGCTTGGCACAAAGAGCCATTCCTGAGCTTCGAAAAAGTGCTGCCGGGCGGATTATCAATGTTGCATCGGTTATGGCCACCCATACCGATTTCGGTCTCGCCGCCTACTGTGCCGCCAAGGCCGGAATTACTGGCTTTACCCGCAATTTGGCGCTTGAACTGGGACGCGACAACATTACCGTCAATGCGATCTTACCGGGCGCCATCCATACGGGCATGACCGCCGCTTCCTTCAGCAACGAAGATATTGCCGCGATTTGGGCAAAAAAATCTGTCCTGCGTCGCTTAGGCCAACCCGAAGACATCGCCAAAGTCGCGACCTTCCTCGCCTCCGATGCCAGCGGCTTCGTGACGGGGCAATCGATCAATGTCGACGGCGGCCTTCTGTTGCGCACCTAATCGCGCAATCTAAACCCCGAGGAAATTATTCAGGCGCTCATGGGCGACTAAGAAATCTTCTTTAAATTCTTGAACGACAGCGCGGGCCGATTTTTCCTGGGTCAACAAGCCTACCCCTTGACCAACCCAATAGGTTGCCAGAGCCTTGGCCTGCTCATTGCCTTTTTCCGCCTCACGATCGACCAGCGCCAAAGCCGGTTCGCTGATCATGGTTTGCAACGGCATAGGTAGCGGATCGAGCGGGCCATTTTCCCAAGCATCTGTCCATACCGAACGTAACTGCCGCGAGTGCTTACCCGTGCGCGAGCGTGAGCGCACCGTATCGCTCGAGCTTGCCTTTAGCATTTTTTCTTTAACCGGCTGGCTGGTTTCGGCATCACTGGTGGTGAGCCAAACCGAAGCCGTCCAAGCACCATCGGCGCCCATCGACATCGCGGCCGCCATTTGTCGCCCCGTGACAATACCACCAGCGGCAAGAATAGGTGCATCACCATAAGGCTGAATGGCTTGATGCACCTCCGGGATCAAGACCATACTGGAGACGGATCCACAGTGGCCGCCACCTTCGGTGCCCGATACCACGAGAATATCAACGCCAGCCTGAACCTGCCGAATGGCATGTTCCTTGGCGCCAACAAGCGCAGCTACTTTCACATTATTGGCTTTGCCCATATCGAGCATCCATTGCGGGGGAACCCCTAGCGCATTAGCAATCAGCTTGATCGGGTACGAAAAAGCAACATCGAGCAAACGCTTGGCACCATCGTCGCGCATATTTGCGCCCATGCCCGAGCCTTGATCAGAGGCCTCGCGCAAGCCCGCCGCAGCAACACCATTTTGCTCCAAAATATCCGAACGAAAATCACGATACTCTTGCGGGATCATCTCCATCAGTTTGGCGGATGTAATACCCTCTTCGTCCTTACCCAACATTTTATTCGGGATCAAAACATCAACCCCATAAGGCTTGCCGTCGCAATTTTTATCAATCCATGCCAGCTCAACATCAAGCTCCTCTGGCGTCATACCAACCGCGCCGAGGACACCCATGCCCCCCGCTTTTGAGACTTCGGCCACAACATTTCGACAATGCGAGAACGCCACGAGCGGGAATTCAATCCCCAACATTTCACAAATCCGAGACTTCATTAGAGCCCTCCCTAGCTGGATTTAATTTTTCCGTGGACGCAGTTTAAACGTCGCGGAAGCCGTTGCAATATGGTTATTTTCGGAATCAAACAAATTCGATTCCGCGAAAGCGATCGACTTGCCGATCCGCTTGACCTGTCCTTCACCAATATATTTCCCCGGATTGGCCGTCGCCAAAAAGCTGGTCTTTAATTCGAGCGTCACCTGTCCTGCGTATTTTTCGGTATTACTTGACAGCCGAATAGCGACTCCACACAAGGTGTCCATCAGGGTCGCGACAATGCCGCCATGAATGACGCCTTGAAAATTCACAAACACGTCACCGAGTTGAAAACTCATGCGCACTTTCTTTTCCGCCGCATCATAGCCCAAAACCTCGCGACCGATCATCTCGCTAATGCCGCCGTCACCCGCAAGGGCAAAATCTTCGGGTAAATCCCTCACTCGGTATCCTCCATAAACGCATGCGTGGAGAGACGCTCCATATAGGCCGTCAAAGCTTCAAGTGACGGATCAATCGCCTGCCCCATTTTACCGAAAAAAGTGACGAAGCCATGGAACATGACATCGGCATAAGTGATCCGGTCGCCACACAGAAACTGCCGTCCATGCATTTGCTGATCGAGCCACGCCATACCCTCGCGGGTCAACAGCCCACACGGCTCGGAGAGGCTTTCATAAATGGTTATGCGTCCCGAAAAGAATGGCGCCCCCCGTCCATGTTGGAAAGTCATTGCCATTGGCAGAATAATTTTTGTATCGACCCGGCGCATCCACATCCGTGTTTCGGCGCGCTCATAAGCGTCACGCCCGACGAACACCGGATCGGGCACCAACTCCTCGAAATATTCCGCGATCGCCGTCAGCTCTGCCAAGGCGCGGCCGTCATCGAGCTGTAAAATGGGCAGTTGCCCAGCGGGGTTCAGCTTGAGAAATTCCGGGTTACGGTTTTCCTTGTTCATCATATCAACCTCGACAAGATCGAGCTTGATGTTTTTGATTTGCGCCAAACGGCGGGCGATTGCCGGGATTGGCGCATTAGCGACATATAGTTTCATGACGTTCCCCTTCCTGAGCTCATAGTGCGGGAGCGCAGCCAGCTCTGCAAGAGCCGTGTAATGCGGCATAGTTTCCTGTTAACGCAAAACTCAGATTGTGTGATATACTATAGTTTAGCTATGGAGGCTCACATGACATCGGCGGCAAAAACAGCGCGCTTTCAAATTGGAGATGTCGTCAAGCATCGTATTTTCGACTTTCGCGGTGTCATTTTTGATGTCGACCCAGAATTTGCCAATACCGAGGAATGGTGGCTCTCCATCCCAGCCAACCTGCGCCCCCGCAAAGATCAGCCCTTCTATCACCTTTTGGCTGAAAATGAAGAAACCAGCTACGTCGCTTATGTGTCGGAACAAAACTTGCTTCCAGACACCAGCAAAAAGCCTGTTTCGCACCCGCAAGTGAAAGACGTGTTTGACGGTTTCGACGGCGAGCGCTACGCCGTCAGAACCGATCTGAGACACTAAACGGGAGTAAGTTTATGGTCTTAGGTGCTGTTCAGCGCTTTCTCAGCCGACAAATTATTCGCTATATCGAAAAGCCGATCCTGAATTATCGGCCCTATCAATTTCTGCCGCTGGCCGATCTCGAAGCCTGCATGCGCCCTGGCGATGTTTTATTGGTCGAGGGCAATCAAAGAATTTCGACAGCGATCAAATATTTGACGCAATCGACTTGGTCGCACGCCGCCCTATTTGTCGGGCGCGAGGCAGGACTGCGCGATAAGTTCGGACATGCTGCCAGCTTGATCGAGGCCGATGTTAGCGAGGGCACCGTTGCCGTTTCCTTAACAAAATATGTTGGCTTCAACACGCGGATTTGCCGCCCAGCCCTAATAGATGACACGGATCTCGCCGCCGTCGTCGAATTTATGAAAAATTCTTTGGGCATGGAATATGACATTAAGAATGTTCTGGATCTGGCGCGCTATCTTTTGCCACAACCGCCCGTGCCGGTAAGTTGGCGTCGGAAAATGATCGCGCTTGGCTCGGGCGAGCCATCGCGGGCAATTTGCTCGACCCTGATCGCCCGCGCCTTCCAATCTGTGCGCTACCCAATTTTGCCTGACGTCACACGCGAAAACCGGCGCGATATTTTGCATATCCGACATCACTCGCTTTTTACGCCACGCGATTTTGACCTCTCACCCTATTTCTCGGTTGTCAAACCCACGATTGAAAAACGCCCCGATTATAAAAGCTTCGACTGGATAGAAATGACGCCTGACGGTGGGTCGAACCTAGATGCGTAAAGACCATCGTCCGCTCTGGCTTCGTAAGTTGCAAGAAGCTCTATCTTCACTCTACACGCGCATCTATCTGGCACCGCAATGCGATAGTTTTGGTCAAGGCATTGAGGTTATGGGGCCACGCCAGATTGAGATATACGGGCCGAATATTCACATCGGCAATCATGTCCACATGCAATCTGCGCGCGGCGTTGTCACGCGCTTAGCCACGTGGCAAAACGGCGCTGGCGGTCATGGCGAAATTCGGATCGGCGATTACAGCCTGATCACGGCTGGTGTTCATATTATGAGTGCCGGCGCTGTGGTCATTGGGCGCAACGTTATGATTGCGAGCCATAGCTATATTTCCGATGCCGATTGGCACGACATTTACGACCGTACTGCAGCGCCTGGCGCCGTAGCCCCGATTACCCTCTCAGATAATGTTTGGGTTGGTTATGGAGCAAAAATTTTGAAAGGTGTTCATCTCGGCGAAAATACCATTGTTGCCGCTGGTGCCGTCGTCACGAAGTCATTTGCAGACAATTTGATTATCGGCGGCAATCCCGCAAAAATCATTGGCGAATTATCTCCCCATCGGGCTCTCACATACCGGGAAGAGATCTTTTCACCAGCAGATGACTATCGACGCCGAATGGCTTATTTTCGTCACATTGAAAACGGATCAAATAGCTTAGCAACTTGGGTAATAAGTAAAATATGGCCAACCAAAAAAATGTGACGTGGCTAGCGCGGATAGCCCTTCTTCTGGCCTGTTTCGCGCCGGCCTTACCAGCTCTTGGCGAAAATCATGGCCTCGCCATGCTTGGCGCGCCCGCTTTACCGCAGACTTTTGATCGCTTTGATTACACTGCCAAAGCGCCCGTTCGCGGCGGGCGCTTGATCGAAGCCAAGATTGGCAGCTTTGACAATCTCAACCCCTTTACCATCCGCGGCACTACAGCGTTTGACGTTCGCGAGCTGGTTTTTGAGAGCTTATTGGCGCGCAATATGAACGAGCCCTTCACACTTTATGCGCAATTGGCCGAGCAGGTTGCCGTCGCGCCAGACCGTAGCAAGATGCAAGTTCGACTAAATCCGGCTGCGCGGTTTTCAGATGGTAAGCCGGTGCGGGCGCAGGACGTCATTTTTTCATGGAAAACTCTGCGCAGTACGGGACGCCCAAATCATCGCTATTATTATGATAAGGTCGCAACGGTCGAGCAACGCGGCGAGCGAGACATCACATTTACGTTTAAGGGCCCGCCCTATGATAATGAATTACCACTAATAATTGGCCTTATGCCAATCTTACCCGAGCATATTTATAGCGCACGAGATCTGCAAGCCAGCAGTTTCGATCTGCCGGTAGGATCAGGCCCTTACATCATTTCCGAAGTCGATCCAGGGCGGCGAATTGTCTTTCGGCACGACCCACACCATTGGGCGCGCGCGCTCCCCAGCCTCAAAAACCGCTATAATTTTGACGAATTGGTTCACGACTATTATCGCGACGAAGCTAGCGCTTTTGAAGCCTTCAAGGCAGGACGGGTTGATATCTGGTTTGAGACCGATGCCCTGCGGTGGCAATCTGGTTTCGACTTCCCCGCCGCCCTCGACGGGCGTGTTATCAAAGAAACCTTACCACTTCGCACCCCAAGCGGTTTGAACGCTTTTGTTTTAAACACCAGGCGCGATTTATTTGCCGACCCAAGGCTACGGCAGGCGCTCGACCTTGCCTTCGATTTTGAGTGGGTGAACAAGACCCTCTACGCCGAAGCCTTTACCCGCACGCAAAGTTATTTTGGCGGCACCGATTTAAGCGCTATGGGGCTAGCGGCATCGGCTGGCGAAAAAACTTTATTGCGCGGCGCTCATCTCAGTCGCGAAGACCTTCAGTCGAGCTATCGGGCACCAGTCAGCGACGGCTCGGGGCGCGATCGCAACAATCGGGCGCAAGCTATTGGCCTTTTAACCGAAGCAGGATTCGCGATCTCCGACGGCATCTTGAAAAGCGCCAAGGGTGTGAGTGTCGAGTTTGAAATCCTCGTACAACGGCGTGATCACGAGCGCTTGGCTCTCGCCTATCAGCGGATGCTGAAGCAAATCGGGATCACAGCACATGTGCGACTCGTCGATGCGGCGCAATATCAACGTCGGCTTCAAAACTTCGATTTCGACATCATCATTTACGATTATTATGCCTCGCTTTCACCGGGAAATGAGCAATCCTATTACTGGTCGCAGGATGCGGCCGCGACGGCGGGTAGTCGCAATTATGCCGGCATCAAATCTGCCGCAATCGATCGCGCTATATCGGCCCTAACCGCAGCAGAGAGTTACCCAAAATTTAGGGAAGCCGCCCGTGCCCTCGACCGAGGATTAATGACTGGCCATTATTTTATCCCGCTCTTCCACCGCCCTGGCCAGTGGGTTGCGCGCTGGTCCTATATTCAGCGCCCCGAGATAACGCCAATATACGGCGCTCAACTCGATAGCTGGTGGGCGACACCAGAAAACTAAATTGCTTCGGCCGCCGCGAGGGCTGAGATTTCATCGCCGCTAAAGCCCCAATCCGCCAATGCCGACGCGCTATGTTCCCCGATCGCCGGAGGAGGCCCTTGAATTTCACTCGGCGTGCCACTGAAACGCGGCGCCACATTCGGTTGCACAACGCCATAAGCCTCGACAATGGTCTCCCGCGCCGCATTATGGGGGTGACTTGCCGCCTCCGCGAGATCAAGCACTGGCGCATAGCAAATATCGGTAGCCGCCATAATGCCGTCCCACTCATCGCGGGTTTTTTGTTTGATGACGGCCGCCAGCTTATCTTTCATGCCCGACCAATTTTTACGGTCATTTTGCTTGGCAAAATCGGGATCACTTGCTAGTCCCGTTTTTTCTAAAAGAAGGGCATAAAATTGCGGCTCGATCGATCCGATCGAGACAAATTTTCCATCTTTAGTCTCATAGACGTCGTAGAAATGCGCCCCGCCATCTAGCAGGTTGTCGGCTCGGTTCAAATTCCATACGCCCATGGCGTGCATGCCAAAAAACATCGACATTAAAGACGTGGCGCCATCGGTCATGGCGCAATCAATCACCTGCCCCTTGCCGCTTTGCTGCGCTTGGAACAAAGCTGCACAAATCCCCATCGCCAAATACAGAGCGCCGCCGCCGAAATCACCAACCAAATTAAGTGGCGGAACCGGTTTTGCGGCAGGCCCAATAGCGGCTAAAGCTCCCGTCAGAGCGATATAATTAATGTCGTGTCCCGCCGCCTGCGCATAAGGCCCGTACTGCCCCCAGCCCGTCATCCGGCCATAAACCAATTTTGGATTGCGCGCCAAACAGACGTCCGGCCCAAGACCCAAGCGCTCCATCACGCCCGGGCGAAATCCTTCTTGCACAATATCGGCTGTTTCGATCAACTTCAGGACGGCTTCGACGGCTTCGGGCTTTTTTAAGTCCAAGGCGACCGAGCGACGACCACGGCTGGTAATGTCGTTAGCGCCCGCGCCAGGGCTGCCGCCTTTGCGGTCGATGCGAATGACATCTGCGCCCATATCAGAGAGCAACATGGCACAGAAAGGCCCTGGGCCAATGCCCGCAAATTCAATTAACTTTACCCCTTGTAGTGGCCCTTTTCCCATCATCTCCTCCGTTGTAATGACGATAATAATCCGGACGGATTACCGTGATTAGTTACCACCGCGCGAAACGATGATTCCATGTTCCTTAATCTTCTTGCGCAAAGTATTTCTGTTCAAGCCCAAAAGATCGGCGGCACGAATTTGATTGCCCCGCGTCGCCTCTAAAGCCAACTCGATGAGCGGCACTTCGAACTCGGGCAAGATCCGGTGATACATCCCGTTAGGCGGCAACTCGCCCTCATGCTGGTCAAAATATACACCTATATGGCGCCGGATCGCCGCCGACAAAGTTTCCTGCACCGTTGTTTGCACAGGTTCGCCGAGTTTTAAATCAGCCAGCTCGTAGCGCACAACATCGACATCAATCAACTCATCAGTGTGTAATGCGGCAATACGCCGAACTAGGTTTTCCAACTCGCGTACGTTCCCAGGCCAATTATGCGCCCGTAACGCATCTAGCGCCGCCGTGGTAAAAGATTTCTCGCCCAGCCCCTCTTGCGCGTGCCCCTCTTGAATAAAAAACCGCACCAGATCCGGAATATCTTCTCGCCGCTCGCGCAAAGGTGGCAAGCGCAGCGGTACAACGTTCAGACGGAAATATAAATCCTCGCGAAACAAACCTTGCTGAATGAGCTGACGGAGATCCTGATGCGTGGCGGCGATAATACGAACATTGGTTCGTATCGGCGCCCGGCCACCAACCGAGGTAAACTCACCCTCTTGCAAAACGCGCAAAAGTCGGGTTTGCATTTCCATCGGCATATCACCGATTTCATCAAGAAACAAAGTGCCGCCTTCGGCCTGCGCAAAGCGACCAGTTTGGCGTTGGACAGCGCCGGTAAAGGCCCCTTTCTCATGGCCGAATAGCTCGCTTTCAATCAAATCGCGCGGGATCGCCGCCATATTGATGGCGACAAACTGACCATTTTTGCGGCGACCATAATCATGCAAGGCGCGCGCGATCAATTCTTTTCCGGTTCCGCTCTCGCCGGTAATTAACACCGACAAGTCATTTTGCGTCAGCCGTGCCACCGACCGATAAATATCCTGCATCGCCGGCGAGCGGCCTATCAGCGGCAGATTATCGCCGTCTTGGGGCGTCGCCTTATTCGCAGCGGCACCGCGCGGCATGGCAATCGCGCGCGAAACAACGCCGACGATTTCACTCAAATCAAAGGGCTTCGGCAAATATTCAAAGGCGCCGCGCTCGGCAGCGGTAATCGCCGTGGTGAGGGTATTTTGGGCGCTGATCACAATGATCGGCAGCTCGGGGCGCAAGCGCTTAATGCGTGGTATCAGGTCAAAAGCGTTTTGATCCGGCATCATGACATCAGTGATCACGACATCGCCCTCGCCCGAACTGACCCATTCCCAAAGTGTCGACGCGGTTCCCGTACTGCGCACGTCGAACCCTGCGCGCCCGAGCGCTTGTGACAAGACGGTACGAATAGCACGATCATCGTCGGCAATAACCACGCGTCCTTTACTCATCCAACGGCCTCCTCTACGGCACTATCTTCACTTCTGCTGGTCGCCATAGGCAACAGAATACGAAACGCAGTACGCCCTGGTTGGCTATCGCATTCGACAACGCCGCCGTGGTCGCCAATGATTTTTGCCACGAGGGCCAAACCCAAACCTGAGCCAGAATTTTTCGTCGTGACAAATGGGTCGAAGAGATGCGGCTTCAAATGGTCGGGAACACCCGGGCCATTATCAATAATAGAAAATTCGAGCGGTAGACTGACGCGGCGCGTCCGTCCAGGTAAAGACAAACGCACGCCAGGGCGGAAGGCCGAGGTCATGCGAATTTCACCCTGCTTAATATCCTGCAAAGCCTCAGCCGCGTTTTTAATCAAATTCAGAAAGACTTGGATCAACAAGTTTTTATCGCCCAAAACGTCAGGTAAAGACGGGTCGTAATCCTCGACAAACCTGATATTGCTCGCAAACCCAGCGGTCGCCAAGCGGCGGACATGGTCGAGCACGGCATGGACATTCACCGCCTGATCCATCGGCGCCGGTACCTCTGAGAACACCTCAAACTGGTCAACCAAATCAGTGATGCGGCGCGTTTCACTGCAAATCAACTGGGTTAATTCAACCCCATCGGTTGGCAGGTCTTGCTCCAGTAATTGCGCAGCGCCGCGAATACCCGAGAGCGGATTTTTAATTTCATGCGCCAACATCGCCGCCATGGCACTAACTGATCGGGCCGCTCCGCGATGGGTCAATTGCTGATCAATTTTATGCGCAATCGATCGCGGCTGAATGACCAAAATAACCTGCGATTGATCGCTGAGAAAAGCTGGTGCGACTTGCAAATCGACGATTCTTTGATGACCAATATGAGGTGAACCGAGATCAATGCCATATTCGTTAAAGCCAATTTTTTCGTCCAAACTACGGACAATTAAATCACCCACCGGCGACCCGAAAGGCAACAGCGATCCAATACCGCGGCGCGTCATCACCTCCATACTGGTACCGAAAAATTCTTCCGCCGCCATATTGGCGAAGGCCACCTTGAGGCCATCATCAATTACCACCACAGGGTGTGGCAAGGCGACAAGAATAGAACTCGCATCAATCATGCCGCCACCTCATGCTCACAAGAGAGGAAAAACCGCCGCATCGCATCGCGCACAGAAGACGCTTCATCCAACCGGCAAATATCACCGCGAAGCGTTTTCGCCGTCGAAGCGTCGCGGCAGAAATGATCAATAAAAGCCGCCAAATGCTTGCGCGCGACGCGCACCCCAAGCCGATCGCCATAAAGCGTTAGACACTCCTCATACCAGCGGTCAATAGCCGCCGCGATCTCGACAACATTTGGCCTGCAGAAATTCTTGCCCGTCAGCGCAGCACCGATTTCAGCCAATAGCCATGGCTGACCAAGCGCCGCCCGCCCCACCATCACACCTGCGGCGCCTGATTGTGCCAGCGCCAAGCGGGCATCGGCGGTACTGTGAATATCGCCATTAACCACGATGGGAATACGAACCGCCGCAACGACGTCAGCCACCGCCGCCCAGTCAGCGCGCCCTTTGTAAAACTGACAGCGCGTCCGACCATGAACAGTGACCATGCTCACCCCAAGTAGCTCAGCGATTTGCGCCAATGCCGGCGCATTGCGGTTAGCATCATCCCAGCCGAGGCGCATCTTAAGGGTCACGGGTTTACGGGTCGCCTGCACCGTCGCCGCGATCAAGCTTGCGGCATGATCGAGGTCGCGCATCAAAGCCGAGCCAGAATAGCCACCCGTCACCTGCCGCGCCGGACAGCCCATATTGATGTCGATAATATCGGCGCCGGCGGCCTCCGCCAGCTTGGCGCCCTCTGCCATCCAATGCGCTTCCCGACCGGCTAATTGCATTATGAACGGGGTTAGCCCCTCGCCCTCGGCGCGGCGCACCATATCAGGGCGCGCTTGCGATAGTGCATCGCAAGCCACCATTTCCGAGACCGTGGCGCGGGCGCCAAATCGCGCCGCTAAACGGCGAAAAGGCAGGTCGGTAACACCCGACATCGGCGCCAGAAACACCAGCGGCGCTGTCAAACTTGCCGATCCGCTCAGCGCTTGCGCCAAGTGTGCCGCTCTCGAATTGCTCATTATGTAAGCGCTTTCGTTTTCGTCGGTTAATATGCCTAAAAAATTTGCACCCGTGTGGTAGCTTATTTTCAGTGATTTTCCAAGTCGTCTTGGCTATGGTCGTGCGCATGACAAAAGCCGCATCAACATATACCGCAATTATCGTATCGGCTGGGCGCGGGCAACGCGCTGGTGGTGGCATACCCAAGCAATATCGTCCATTGCTCAACGGCCAATCGGCACTGCAAATGTCAGTGGCGGCGTTCGCCGCGCATCACCTGATCAGCGCCATTTACATTGTCATCCACCCCGACGATCGGGCTTTCTATGACGCGCAAATCGGTGCGCACCCCAAGATCCTGCCGCCTGTTGCCGGCGGCGCGACACGGCAACAATCTGTGCAAAATGGTTTGGCCGCCTGCCGCCCCCACGCGCCAAGCGCAGTTTTGATCCATGACGCAGCCCGCCCCTTCATCTCGCCTGGCTTGATCGATCGCGGCTTAGCCGCTTTAGAGGGGCATGATGGCGCCATCCCAGCCCTGCCAATTGTCGATAGCGTCAAGCGCATAGACGGCGACCAGATTATTGGCTCAGAGAAGCGCGAAAAACTTGTGCGCGTGCAGACACCCCAAATTTTTACCATGGCCGCGATTGAACAAGCGCATGCTCTCGCCGATCTGGCAGATGCCTCAGATGATGCGGCGTTGGCGACGCAAGCCGGCCTCGACCTTGTTATTTTTGATGGTGAGCCGCAAAATATAAAACTTACCTTTGAACAGGATTTTGAGGCGACCACGATGTCATCCGCGGTGAGTTTTCGTACCGGCTTTGGCTTTGACGTGCACCAATTTGGCAGTGCTGGCAGTTCCGACGTGGTGCGCCTTGCTGGCTGTGACATCCCTTACGACCGACCGCTTTTGGGGCATTCCGACGCTGATGTCGCCTTGCATGCCCTCACCGATGCTATTTTGGGCGCTTTGGCGATGGGGGACATTGGCGATCATTTCCCGCCATCGGACGCGGCACATAAGAACCGCGACTCTGCCGACTTCGTCACTTTCGCCGTCCAAGCCGCCCAACAACGGCAAGCCGAAATTACCCATGTCGATCTCACAATTATATGCGAGGCGCCTAAAATTTCGACCCATCGCGAAGCGATGCGCGCCAAGCTTGCCAACTTAATCGGGCTTGCCCACGACCAAGTCAGCCTCAAAGCCACGACTACCGAGGGGCTCGGCTTTACGGGTCGCGGTGAAGGTATTGCCGTGCAAGCCGTCGCAACGCTTAAGGTCGCGTTATGATCGGCCTACGCGAACCCCCTGCAAATCTTGGTTTCTTCGCGCCGGCGGTGCTGATTGCCAGCTTCGGCGGCAGCGGCCTGATCCGCCCCGCCTCGGGCAGCTGGGGCTCGCTCGCCGGGCTTGGCGTGGGCCTTGTGTTGCTCCATTATATCCCCTCGGAAACGATGTTACTGGCCGCCGCATTGGCGTATTTTGCCGGCTTTTGGGCCAGCTCTATATGGCTGGCTGCAAGCGAGGCCGATACATCGGGCGACAAGGACCCGCAAGCAATTGTGATTGATGAGGTGGCCGGCCTTTGGATTGCGCTCGCCTTCGCACCTGCCACACCCTTGGGCTATGGTGCCGCTTTTTTGCTGTTCCGCTTTTTAGACATTACCAAAATTTTGCCGGCCAACTGGGCCGATCGTTCCTTGCCCGGCGCGCACGGCATTATGCTGGACGATATTTTTGCTGGATGCTGGGCGGCAATCTTTCTCGTGATCGGTCGAGCAACCGAAATATTATAATTTTACGAACTAAGAAGGTGATTTATGTTTAGCGTGGAACTTATTGATAAAACAAAAACTTTTCTTGAACTTTGTGCCGAGAAACATTGGCGTGTCTCAACCGCTGAATCCTGTACAGGCGGCTTGATCTCTGCCCTGCTGACGGAAATCCCTGGAAGTTCGCGTGTGATCGGACGGAGCTTTGTCACCTATTCCAACCGCGCCAAAAGAGAGATTTTGAACGTGCCAGCTGAGCTCTTGAAACAGCACGGCGCCGTTAGCGAAGCCGTCGTCTGCGCCATGGCGGAAAATCTTCTTAATCAAACCACAGCTCATTTGACGGTTGCGGTCTCCGGCATTGCTGGACCGGGCGACGGCACCTCGGGCAAGCCCGTGGGGCTAGTTCACATGGCGACGGCGACCGAGGCAGGCGTCGTACACAAGCGGCATGAGTTTGGTGATATTGGCCGTGGAGCGGTACGGATGGCGAGTGTCGAGGCGGCGCTCACTATGTTGCGCGCGCGGCTAGACTGAGGTTTCGCCATAAAGCTCCTGCGCCCGCGCCTCAAAGGCATCGATCATCGCATCAACAATTCTTTGCTGTAAGGGCGCCACAATTTTACCAAATAACGAAACACGAAACTCGTAATCAAGGGTGAACTCGATCGTGCAGCCGGCCAATGTATCTTGAAACAGCCACTGATTGCGTAACCGCCGAAACGGCCCGCGCGTTTGCGTTGCGATGATGCTATGCGTCGCGGGGGTCAGCAGCACCCGGCTCTCAAAGCGTTCGTGAATAACCTTATAGCGAATAGCAAGCTCGGCGCGCATATCCTCCTCACCGGTCGCTGTCATGACCCGCGACGTCACCCGCGCCCCGACGCAATACGGCAAGAACAGATTATAATTGGCCACATCACTGACGAGGCGATACATTTGCTCGGCCGTAAAGCGGCTAGTGCGCTGCAACTTTACCGAGGGCATCAGGCGTCAATCACTATTTTTTGTTGGCCGCGATCTGCTTTTCGCGCGCCACACGCAACTTCTCAAAGTCGCTATCGGCATGATGTGACGACCGCGTCAAGGGGCTAGCAGAAACCATTAAAAAGCCCTTCGAGCGCGCCACAACTGACAAATTCTCGAACTCGTCCGGTGTCCAGAAGCGATCGATAGGCGCATGCTTTCGCGTCGGCTGCAAATACTGCCCAATGGTTATAAAATCGATTGAAGCTGCCCGCATGTCATCCATAACTTGCATGACTTCCTCGCGGCTTTCACCCAAGCCCACCATCAGGCCTGATTTGGTGAAAATCGAGGGGTCAGCGGCTTTGACCTGCTGCAAAATCGACAGCGAATGAAAATAACGGGCGCCTGGGCGGATCGGCAGATAGAGCCGTGGCACCGTCTCGAGATTATGATTAAACACATCTGGCCGCGCCTCGATCACGACCTCGAGCGCCCCGGGCTTGCGTAAGAAATCAGGCGTTAAGATCTCCACCGTGGTCGCCGGCGACTGGCGGCGAATGGCGGCAATCGTCTCGGCGAAGTGCCGCGCACCGCCATCGCTCAAGTCGTCACGGTCGACGGAGGTGATCACAACATGGCGTAAACCAAGCTTAGCCACCGCATCAGCGACGCGGTGCGGCTCATCGCTATCAAGCGCATCGGGTTGGCCGGTCGCGACATTGCAAAAAGCGCAAGCCCGCGTGCAAACCTCACCCATAATCATAAAGGTTGCGTGTCGTTCCGACCAACACTCACCAATATTTGGGCAGGCGGCTTCCTCGCACACTGTCGTTAGATTGTGTTTTTTAACAATCGCGCGGGTTTCGGCATATTCTGCCGATCCGGGCGCCCTCACGCGCAACCAGTCGGGTTTACGCAGGACCGGGCTATCAGGATTTTTTTGTTTCTCCGGATGCCGTGGGCGTTGACCGCCAAGCGTGTCAATAATTGTCGTCATGGCTCAGTTATAGCGAGCCGCAACAGGCCTCACAAGCAGGCAATTTGTATAAAAGAGGGCGCGGCGGTGGGTTAATTGCGCTTGACCTGAAGAATGATACGATCATCGGGATGTACCAAGCCGAGCTGTGCGCGGGCCAGCTCATCGAGATAATCGAGGTCCAGCGTCTCACCCCGCAGGCGATTAATGCGGTCTTGTTGTAATGCATTATCGGCGCGCAATTGCTGTAACACCTGACTGCGTTCAGCAATTTTGTCACGTAGCGTCATCCAATTGCTGATCCCACGCTCTCCCCGATAGGCTTCCACAACCAAAAAACTCGAGGCCAACAGGCAGGCAAGAGGAAACAACCAAAAGCGGAGCCGGATCCGATGAAATGGACCTACGGTCGACTTACGGTCTGTTGTACTAAAACGAATCATGTCTCCACGGAATCACAAACCGATTCGTTTGGTCAAGCAGATTATCAATCGGCGGACAATTAACGGCGTAAGATCGAGCGTCCAGGATAAACCGCTTGATCGCCCAACGCTTCCTCGATGCGGAGCAATTGATTGTACTTTGCCAAACGATCAGAGCGCGCCAGCGATCCAGTTTTGATTTGGCCACAATTGGTAGCAACTGCCAGATCAGCTATTGTTGCATCTTCCGTCTCGCCCGAGCGATGCGACATGACGGCCGTATAGCTCGCACGATGCGCCATATCAACCGCCGTCAAAGTCTCCGACAGAGTGCCGATTTGGTTCACCTTGACCAAGATTGAATTGGCCACTCGTTTCTGGATCCCTTCCGCTAAGCGCGCAGGGTTGGTCACAAAAAGATCATCTCCCACCAGTTGCACCTTATCACCCAATGCCGCTGTTAAGGCCGCCCAGCCATCCCAGTCATTTTCATCCATACCGTCTTCAATCGAGACAATCGGGTAGCGGTTGCACAAATCAACCCAATAATCGACCATGGCATCGGCGGCGAGGCTTTTACCCTCACCGCTCAAATGATATTTGCCATCGCGGTAAAATTCAGTGGCAGCCGCATCCAGCGCCAACATAATATCGTCGCCTGCTTTATAGCCAGCTTTCTCAACAGCCCGCATAATGTAACCCAATGCGTCATCGGTCGAGGCCACGGCTGGCGCAAAGCCACCCTCATCGCCGACGCCCGTCGCGAGACCAGCGTCATGCAACAAACCCTTGAGGGTGTGGAAAATTTCAGCCCCCATGCGTACGGCATTACCAAGCGAGTCCGCACCGACAGGCATGATCATAAACTCCTGCACGTCGACAGGATTATCAGCATGGGCACCGCCATTGACGATATTCATCATCGGCACTGGTAGCGTCCTCGCATGGGCGCCCCCAACATAGCGCCATAGTGGCGTCGCTTGACTATCCGCAGCGGCTTTCGCGACCGCCAAGGACACGCCTAAAATAGCATTAGCGCCGAGGCGCGATTTATTTGGTGTGCCGTCGAGATCAATCATCACGCGATCAATGCGGTGTTGCTCATCGGCATCCATGCCGCTCAGAGCATCAAATATTTCGCCATTGACGGCGGCAACAGCATCGCGCACGCCCTTGCCGAGATAACGCGACTTATCGCCATCGCGTTTTTCAGCTGCCTCATAAGCCCCTGTCGACGCGCCCGAGGGAACCGCCGCACGGCCAAAAGCACCGTCTTCCAATAAGACATCAACTTCAACAGTCGGATTGCCTCGACTGTCTAAAATTTCACGACCAATAATATCAATAATCGTCGGCATTCTGAGCTCCGCTTGACCAAAATTAACTAGCAGGAGTTCTAAACTGAAAGTCAGATCAAAGCAACGCGAGGCTTACCGTTTACCCCCAACCGCGATATACGGCCTCGCGCCAAATCTCATGCTTGACGGCAGCGCTGGATTTGGCTCAATTGCGGCTATGACCGCGCCATCATCAGCTCTGGTATTATTCTCGGGCGGGCAAGACTCGTCGATCTGCTTGGCCCATGCCTTGGAGCATTATCACCATGTCGAAACCGTGGCCTTTACATATGGCCAGCGCCATGCCGTAGAATTGGCCTGCCGCCTTGAAGTCAGAGATGCTTTGGCTCAATTTTCACCCGCTTGGGCCGAAAGATTGGGTCAAGATCATATTTTGTCGGCCGATGCCTTGGCGGAAATTGGTGGCTCGTCCTTAACCGACCAAAGCGCCATTCAGATGCGCGAAGATGGTCTGCCATCAAGCTTTGTACCTGGCCGCAATTTAATCTTCTTCACCTATGCCGCGGCGCTTGGCTACCGCCGTGGCATTAGCACGCTGGTCGGCGGCATGTGTGAGACCGATTTTTCAGGCTATCCCGATTGTCGCGCCGAAACTTTGCGCGCCCTCAACACCAGCATTAATCTCGGTATGAACAATGTGTTTACATTCGAGACGCCACTGATGCACTTATCAAAGGCACAATCTTGGCAGATGGCGGCAGATCTAGGCGGCCAGCCACTGGTCGAGCTAATTTTAGAGCATAGCCATAGTTGCTACGAAGGCGTGCGCGCGTCGCGCCACGACTGGGGTTATGGCTGTGGCACCTGCCCAGCCTGTGTGCTTCGCGCCAAGGGATACGACGAATGGCGTACAGCGTAAAAGAGATTTTCTACACCCTCCAAGGCGAAGGTGCGCAGGCAGGTAGGCCCTCGGTATTTTGCCGTTTCGCTGGATGCAATCTCTGGAGCGGCCGCGAAGCCGACCGCGCCACAGCCGATTGCCGCTTCTGCGATACAGATTTCATCGGTACCGATGGTATTAATGGTGGCAAATTTGCGACCCCTCAGGAGCTCGCCGACGCCGTTGCGGCGCTTTGGCCAGCGTCACAAAAGCCCGCTGTTCCTTATGTCGTCTTTACCGGCGGCGAACCCTGCCTGCAACTTGATACGCCTTTGCTCAACGCCATGCATGCGCTTGGCTTTGAAACGGCGATCGAGACCAATGGCACCCTGCCGGTGCCCGATGGCGTTGATTGGATTTGCGTGAGCCCGAAGCCAGGCCCGCCGCTACAGCAACAAAGCGGGGCAGAATTGAAGCTCGTCTTTCCGCAAAGTGAAATATCACCAAATGATTTTAAAGATATGAAATTTAATAACTTTTTTCTTCAACCTAAAGATGAGGGCAATAAAAAGGCCAATCTTAATAACCGTCAGGCCTGCATCGCCTATTGCCTCGAAAATCCGCAATGGCGTTTGAGTTTGCAAACTCATAAATTGACCGGACTGCCGTAATAAGGCATAAGCGGCGCAT
>JAYODZ010000121.1:0-5398 GCA_038106515.1 Rhodobiaceae bacterium | reverse complement strand
GGTTTATGGTTCGAAAAAGCCTTGGGGTCAAAAGTGTCAGAGAGCTTGATGGTGCGAGCTTATGTGTCAATCTCGGAACAACAACCGAGCTGAACGCCGCCGATTATTTTAAATCGCATAATATGAGCTACGAAATTATTACTTATGAAAAAGCTGATGAAACAGTAGCGGCCTATGATGCTGGGCGGTGCGACGCCTATACCACCGATCAGTCGGGGCTATATGCGCAGCGTTTGAAGCTTACCAATCCAAATGATCACATGGTTTTGCCAGAGATTATCTCGAAGGAGCCACTTGGTCCCAGCGTACGCCAAGGTGATGCGCAATGGTCGGACATCGTTCGCTGGGCGTTCTATGCCATGATTAACGCTGAGGAGTTGGGCGTCACGTCGAAGAATGTTGACAGTCTGAAGGACACTGACAATCCTTCGATTCAGCGTCTTCTCGGGCGCGATGGTACTTTCGGCAAAAACCTCGGCATTGATGATATGTGGGCCTATTACGTCATCAAGCAGGTGGGCAATTATGGCGAGAGTTTCGAGCGTAATGTCGGTAAAAATACGGCTCTGGGTATCGAGCGCGGGGTTAATGCGCTTTGGACAAATGGTGGTTTGCAATACGCGCCACCCATTCGTTAAAAATTAGAGCTAGATCAATGTTACAGTGGTTAAGGAGCAATGCTCTTTACTGGGGTGGGCAGATCGCGGTCTTGGTCTGTGTTGTCTATGGCTTTTATTGGTTGATCGACAACACAATCGTCAATTTGGCGCGACAGGGAACCGCCTCAGGTTTCAGTTTTTTGGGTGATCGATCGGGGTTTGGCATCAGCCAAACCCTCGTCGAATATTCGGAGGACAGCTCCTATGGGCGCGTTTTGCTTGTGGGGTTTTTGAATACACTGCTTGTGGCGGGCGTTTCGATATTTTTTGCAACCCTCTTAGGGTTTTTGTTGGTATCGGACGCCTGTCCCGAAACTGGTTGGTGAGTAGGATTTGTGCGGTTTATATCGAGGTCTTCCGAAATATTCCGCTGCTTCTACAAATCATGTTTTGGTATTTCGGCGTGTTGCGAAATTTACCGTCGCCGCGGCAAGCGGTTAATCTGTACGATGTCGCCTTTTTGAGTAATCGCGGTTTAATTGTTCCAGCGCCAATCTTTGAGGCCGGCAGCGGATTTTATACCACTGCCGCGATGGTCTTTCTGGTGATGCTGATTGTTGGGCGACGATGGCAAAGCAAGGTGCAAAGCGAAACAGGTCGCCGACCCCGCCTGTGGACATACATGACCGCGTTACTTGTTGCGCTTGGAGGCATTTGTTTTGCTGTTACCGGTTGGCCGTTTTCCATAACGACGCCGGCACTCGCTGGTTTTAATTTTAAAGGTGGAATTAATCTCATCCCCGAATTTGTGTCTTTGGCTTTGGCGCTGATTATCTACACAGCTACCTTCATTGCCGAAATTGTTCGGGCTGGCATTTTGTCCGTTGATCGGGGGCAAACCGAGGCGGCGCGGGCCTTAGCGTTGCCCCGCGGCATGACGATGCGGTTGATTATTATCCCACAAGCTCTGCGGGTTATTATCCCGCCGCTCACCAGCCAATATCTTAACCTAACAAAAAACTCCTCGTTAGCCGTGGCGATTGCTTATCCCGATATTGTCTCGGTTTTTGCTGGCACGGCGCTGAACCAAGTCGGGCAGGCGGTTGAGATCATCTTTATTACGATGATTATTTACCTGGCCTTGAGCTTGGCGACGTCGTTTATTCTCAATCAATATAATGCGAGGCTCGCGATGCGGGGTGCGGCACGATGAATAAACGCTTCCGCAGATCTCTAACTTGGGCGCGCGCGAATTTGTTCTCGACCCCCGCCAATGCTTTGTTGAGCTTGGTGTCGATATGGCTCTTGTGGCAAGTGGCGGCGGCGGGCATTGATTGGTTGCTCATCAACGCGACCTTCACGGGCGCGAGCCGCGCTGACTGCTTAAAAACCAACCAAGGTGCTTGCTGGCCTTTTGTATCGGCAAAATTCTCTCAGTTTATCTATGGTCGCTATCCCGATGTGGAACGCTGGCGGGTCGATATTATTTTTACCTTGGGGGTGCTCGGCTTACTGCCGATGATGCTGCCGAACCTCCCCTTTAAGCGAGCCAATGCGCTGTTTTTGTTAGCCGTCTATCCGATTTTGAGCTTCTTCCTGCTGACGGGCGGATATTTTGGGCTCGAGGAGGTTGAGACAGTCTTGTGGGGCGGCTTGCTTGTGACGTTAATTGTCGCGATTACGGGCATTGTGATGTCTCTGCCTTTGGGCATTTTATTGGCGCTGGGGCGACGATCTCAATTGCCAATTATTCGTTGGCTTAGTATCGGCTTTATTGAGATATTTCGTGGCGTGCCGTTGATCACGGTTCTATTTATGGCGAGCGTTATGCTGCCATTATTCCTGCCAGAAGGCATGAATTTTGACAAACTTGTTCGCTGTTTGATCGGCGTCACCTTGTTTGCATCAGCTTATATGGCTGAAGTGGTGCGCGGTGGATTGCAAGCGATTCCGAAGGGGCAATATGAGGCGGCTCATGCGCTCGGTCTCGGATACTGGCAATCCATGCGCCTGGTGATTCTGCCGCAGGCCTTGAAGCTCGTCATTCCAGGCATTGTGAATACATTTATCGGCCTCTTTAAAGATACGACATTGGTGTTGGTGGTCGGGATCTTCGATCTCCTCGGTATTGTGCAGCTCAACTTTACTGATAGTAGTTGGGCGACACCGCAAACGCGTATTACGGGCTATATTTTTGCTGGCGCTGTGTTTTGGGTGTTCTGCTTCGCCATGTCGCGTTATTCGATGTTCATGGAACGCCGGCTAAAAACTGACAGGAGATAGTGATGACGAAGCCTGCTATAGAAATGCAAGCGGTCAACAAATGGTACGGAGACTTTCATGTTTTGAAAAACATTTCTCTGTCCGTTTCAAAGGGTGAAAAAATTGTGATTTGTGGCCCTTCGGGCTCAGGCAAGTCAACCTTGATCCGCTGTATTAATCAACTTGAAGTGCATCAACAAGGTCATATTTATGTCGATGGTGACGAGGTGAAAGCCGGATCAGTGCATCCAGCCTTGAGCCAAGGGCAGATCGGTATGGTGTTTCAGCAATTCAACCTGTTCCCGCATATGACAGTTTTGCAAAATTGCACCTTGGCACCGATTTGGGTGCAAAACAGATCGCAGAAAGAAGCCAATGATATTGCGCGCGGGTTTCTTGAGCGGGTCCGCATTCCTGATCAAGCCGATAAATATCCAGCCCAGCTCTCTGGCGGGCAGCAACAAAGGGTGGCGATTGCCCGCGCGCTCTGTATGAACCCCGACATTATCTTGTTCGATGAACCGACATCGGCGCTAGACCCTGAAATGATAAAAGAAGTTCTCGATGTGATGATAGAGCTGGCGGTCTCGGGCATGACAATGATTTGCGTGACCCATGAAATGGGCTTTGCGCGGCAAGTTGCTGATCGCGTGATTTTTATGGATGAAGGCGAAATCGTCGAGGAAAATGCGCCGCAAGCATTTTTTGATAATCCGCAAAGCGATCGAACGAAATTATTCCTTAGCCAAGTGCTGTCGCATTGAGAACGGGCTCGCGGCGGCCTAAAACATGAAACCGGTCGTGGCGTAGCTCTACCTGTTGTCGTGATACCGGCGCAAAGCCGAATTCTTGGTACAGTGCCAGCGCATTTGGATGATCAAGGGAGCAGGTTTGAATAATCAGCTTCCTGGCCCCGCGCGCCGCCAAATCCCATAGCATGCGGCTCAACATATAGCGCCCCAAACCCAAACCAATATAGCTCTCAATAAGGCCGACAAAAACAATCTCTACGGCGGGGAAATCGCGCAAGTTTAACTCGACAAAGCCAATGTTTTTTCCCGTCTGGGATAGGAGGTAAATTTCTGTGTTGGCTGCGTGAATGATCGAGGCAAGCGTAGCGTCATCCATATGCTTCCGGTTAACCCAAAACCATTTGTCACCGATATCGTGATAGAGCTGTCGGTAGTCCGAAAGAGCAATCCGTGGCGCTTCTTCAAATGCGGTTTGATCGGGTAGTTTTGTCGGCGTCGCATTCCAGTTGGCCAGTGGAAAGGGCTGGAGCATCTCTAAATGTGTAACCGTCGCCCGCATAACGCCACACTTAGAGCCAGCTGGGCACAGGTAAGTTTTTAGCGCGAAGGAATTCGGGGTTGAAGAGTTTGCTCATATAGCGCGTGCCGTAATCGCATAAAATAGTGACGATAACGTGTCCTGGCCCCAAATCCCTTGCCATACGGATGGCGCCGGCAACATTGATGCCGCTCGACCCTCCTAGGCAGAGGCCTTCATCGCGCAACAAGTCGAATACGATCGGCAGCGCCTCTTCGTCTGCAATTTGATAGGCGTCGTCAATGGGTGCGCCATCAATATTGGCTGTTACGCGCCCTTGTCCAATGCCTTCGGTGATCGAATTTCCTTCAGCTTTCAGCTCACCATGCTTGATCCAATTATACATCGAGGCACCCATCGGATCGGCAGCGGCAATCCGAATATTGGGATTTTTCGACTTTAAGAAAAATCCCGTGCCGGCCAGCGTGCCGCCGGTGCCGATTGCGCAGGTGAAGCCATGAACTTTGCCCGCGGTCTGGGCCCAGATTTCGGGGCCGGTCGTATCAATATGAGCTTGTCGGTTTGCCACGTTGTCGAATTGATTCGCCCAAATAGCGCCGGCTTCATTTTCGGATGCTAGTTTTGCAGCCAAACGCCCAGAATATTTTATGTAATTATTGTCGTCTTTGTACGGAACAGCGGGCACTTCAATGAGTTCGGCGCCAACAAGACGGAGCATGTCTTTTTTCTCTTGGCTCTGGGTTTCTGGAATTACGATCACAGATTTATATCCCAAAGCATTAGCGACCAAAGCAATTCCGATGCCCGTATTACCTGCCGTTCCCTCAACAATCGTTCCGCCCGGGCGCAGTGATCCATTAGCCTCAGCAGCGCGTATAATCGACAAAGCGGCCCGATCTTTCACCGATTGCCCGGGGTTCATAAATTCGGCCTTACCAAGAATGGTGCATCCGGTTAGTTCCGATGCATTGTTCAGGCGGATCAGAGGCGTATTTCCAATGGCGCTAATGACATCGCCACAAAACTGCATAATGGCCTCCCTTGTTTTGGATTGGCTGGAAAGTAAAAAAAATATTTGCCAAATCGATAAGTCGTTATAAATTTACATAAATATAGTGTTGACGTGAAGAGACTAGACCATTGAACGTGCATTTACCACCAGATGCGATCGTCGAGAGGCTTGTGGCGCAATATGCCACAGGGGCGCTCGGCTCAGGCATGAATGTATTGATGGCGTGTCTGTTGAC
>JAYODZ010000120.1:0-5436 GCA_038106515.1 Rhodobiaceae bacterium | reverse complement strand
CCTCAATGAGCTCAAGCCCCTTGTTCATGAGCGTGGCGCTATCAACCGAAATTTTCTGCCCCATCGACCAAATCGGGTGCTGCACAGCCTGAGCTGCCGTGACGTGTTGCAAGTCTTGTGCGCTCAGGGTGCGGAACGGCCCCCCCGAGGCCGTCAGCGTGAGCGTTTTGACAGCCTCAGGCGGAATCTCAGACAATAATTGAAAAGCGGCATTATGCTCGGAGTCGACGGGCAGAATATGGGCATCGTGCTGGCGCGCCGTCGCCATGAATAAGTCGCCAGCGGCTACCAGACACTCTTTATTCGCCAATCCAATCCGGCGACCGCTTTTAACCGCTTCAAGCGTTGGCGCTAGCCCCGCAAAGCCGACAATTGCCGCCATAGTAAAATCGGCCGCGACCCGCGCCGCCTCGATCGCGGCCTCGGCGCCAGCGACGATTTTGATGGAACTGCCGCTTAGTCGCGTTGCTAAATCCTCAGCTTTGCCCTCGTCAGCTATGGCCACAAGTTCGGGGCAAAACTGCAAAGCAAGTTCCGCCAAGCCGGCGCTATCTTGCGCCGCTGACAGGGCTACGACCTTAAACCGCTCGGGAAAAGCCGCCACAATATCCAGCGTATTGCGACCAATAGAGCCGGTAGCCCCCAGGATCGAGACACGTTTTTGCACTACAGACCCCACAAGATCGCCAACGGGGCAGCCTTCGTAAGGTGCAACGCATACAGCATGTAACATCCGAGCACTATCAGCACACCGATCAGACCATCGACACGATCCAATACGCCGCCATGGCCTGGAATAATTGCGCCCGAGTCCTTAATATTATTTCTGCGCTTTAGCCAGGACTCAAATAAGTCGCCGAGTTGCGCAATGACGGCAAACAAAGCCGCCAGTACAACGAGGCGAAGCAAGGATGGCATCTCTGCTGCTGTTAACCACACATAAAGCCCGAGGGTTAAAAAGCCACCAATAATAGCGCCAACCATGCCGCCAACTAGTCCGGCCCAGGTTTTGTTAGGTGAAATACGGGGCGCTAATTTCGGCCCGCCGATAATTTTGCCCGCGAACATCGCTAAAATATCTGTTCCCCAAACCGTCAGAAAGACAAAGCAAATTAGAAAAAGCCCATCGGGGCTATCGCGCAACCACTGCGCTGTCCATAACGGAAAGCCAACGTAAAGCAGACCGCCCGCCACATGGCTAACAGGTCGGCGGACCAACAGCGATACGGCGGCGCTTAAGACAATCAAAGCAAGCAGCGTCGCGAGGCTGACGACGTTGCCATCTAAACGCTGAGCGAGCAACAAAACGAACACAATACCGGCCAGAATAAAACCCGTACCAGATCGCGCTCGCAGAAGATTTTCCCACTCCAAGGCCATGGCAAAGCCCGCTATGACGACCAGTATCGTGAAAGGCCAACCACTATACCATAGCGCTGCAGCCACAGGCCCGAGCAACGCCAATGCCGTAATTACACGCAAGCCAAGGCCTTGAAATTTGGAACCATCGCTCATGCCGACTTCACCCGTTTCGGCTTCACGTCACCAAACCGCCGCTGCCGTTGGGTAAAATCTGCAAGCGCCTTGTTGAGGTCTCGGATATTAAAATCTGGCCACAATACAGGCGTAAAATACAGCTCGGCATAAGCTGCCTGCCAGAGTAAGAAGTTGCTCAAGCGATACTCGCCACTTGTCCGAATAATAAAGTCGGGATCAGGCATAGATTGCGTCGTCAGAGCATTGGCCACTGTCGCCTCGTCAATAGCCTGCGGATCCACCGTCCCATCAAGGCTCGCCTGCGCCAATGTCCTTACCGCATCAACAATTTCATCGCGCCCGCCATAATTAAACGCAATCTGCAAATGCAATTGATCGTTGCTCGATGTCTCGGCCTCGGCCTGTTCAATGAGTTTCACCAGCGGGGCCGACAATCCCGTCCGGCGGCCTAATATTGTTAGCCGCGTGCCATTGCTCTTCAACTCGGCGAGGTCGGATTCGATATAGCGCCCGATCAGACGCATCAGAAAACTAACTTCACCTTTCGGGCGGCGCCAATTCTCAGAGGAGAAGGCATAAAGCGTTAAGTAACGGATCTCACGCGCTTCGATTTCGCGGACGATACGGCGCGCGGCCTCAACGCCTTGCTTATGGCCTTGCTGACGCGTCAGGCCTCGCTGTTGCGCCCAACGCCCATTGCCGTCCATGATGATGGCGAGATGTTTCGGTAACGCGCTCGTGCCCTCGGCCAAATCCTAAGCCTCCGTTAGACTTGACGAATTTCGCCCTCTTTTTGAGCCAGCATATCATCAATGCGCTTGATTTCTTTGTCCGTCAATTTCTGCACATTGTCTGATAATGATTTCGCATCGTCTTGCGAAATATCACCTTCTTTTTCAGATTTTTTGATCTGATCCATGCCGTCGCGCCGTACATTGCGAACCGACACGCGAGCTTGTTCGGCATACCGACCAGCGACTTTGACCAATTCCTCGCGGCGTTCTTCATTAAGCTCTGGGATCGGCACGCGGATCATTTGACCGTCGGGCATTGGGTTTAGGCCGAGCCCCGCTTCGCGAATGGCTTTTTCGACCAGTTGCACCTGCCCTTTATCCCAAACCTGAACCGAAATCAGCCGCGGCTCGGGCACCGAAACAGTGGCGACTTGCGTCAACGGCATAGACTGGCCATAAGCCTCAACAACAACGGGTTCCAATAAGCTTGCGCTTGCACGTCCTGTGCGCAGTCCCCCGAACTCGCTTTTCAAGGTTGTCAAAGCGCCATCCATGCGACGTTCGAGATCAGATAAATCAATGCTCATGCCCTACCCTCCAGCAAATGGTCAATTCGTGACAGTCGTACAAGCGCCCGTGCCCGTCAAAACGTCACAAAGATTACCTGCATCATGGATTGAAAAAACAATAATGGGAATATTATTTTCGCGCGACAGCGAAACAGCCGAGGCATCCATGACCTTGAGATCGCGTGACAGCACATCCATATAGCTCAGCGTCGTATAACGCTCGGCATCGGGCTGTTTTTTTGGATCCGCCGAATAAACCCCGTCGACATTGGTGCCCTTCATCAAAGCATCACAATTCATTTCGGCGGCACGCAAGGCCGCGGCGGTATCGGTTGTGAAGAACGGGTTACCGGTTCCGGCGGCAAAAATCACCACACGGCCCTTTTCCATGTGCCGCATCGCCCGACGGCGAATATAAGGTTCGCAAACACTGGTCATCGGAATGGCCGATAACACCCGCGTGTCGACGTCGATCCGCTCGAGTGCGTTTTGCATTGCCAAGGCATTCATCACGGTTGCCAACATGCCCATGTAATCAGCGCTGGAGCGATCCATGCCGTCGGCTGCGCCAGACAGCCCACGGAAGATATTGCCGCCGCCAATAACGAGGCAAACTTCAACACCGAGCGCGATCGCGGCCTTCACGTCTTGCGCAATGCGATCGACCGTCGCGACATCAATGCCATATTGACCAGAACCCATCAGGGCTTCACCCGATACTTTTAGTAAGACACGCTTATAGCAAATGGATGATGTCATGGCTTAGCCCCTCTCCGAGGCTAGTGTCGCAGATTCGGACCGCGACCCAAGCCTCGGACCAGGAATTATTTCTTGCCGACGGCGGCAGCGACCTCGGCGGCGAAGTCCTCTTCTGGACCTTTATCAACGCCTTGCCCCAGTTCGAGACGCAAGAAGCCGGCCAGTTTAACTGGCGTTCCAAGCTCATCGGCGAGTTTTTTAACAACGTCACCCACTCGGCTTTCGCCATCAATCACGAAAACTTGCGTGTCGAGTACGACATCTTCGTAGAACTTCCGCAAACGACCTTCGACCATTTTCTCGATAATATTATCCGGCTTGCCGCTCTCTTTTGCTTCCGCAATCAGAAGATTACGCTCGCGTTCAACCTCAGCCGGATCGAGCGAGTCGACCGTGGTTGAGAGAGGACTTGTGGCTGCAACATGCATCGCAATTTGTTTGGCTAGCGCTTCGAGCTTAGCCGCATCACCGTCCGACTCGAGGCCTACTAAAACCCCAATTTTACCCATGCCATCAGTGACTTGACCATGGACGTATTGTGCAACAACGCCATTCGCAACCGACAGGCTCGCCGAACGACGGAAAGTCATATTCTCGCCAATCGTGCCAACCATTTCTTGGATATGGGCTTCGATCGATTTGCCAGCGCCAGGATATGCGGCAGCCAACATTGCTTCGTGGCCTCCTTCGACGCCAAGACCCGCAGTTGCAATATCGCGCACCATGCTCTGGAAGGAGGCGTTACGCGCTACGAAGTCAGTTTCAGAGTTTACTTCGACAACCACGCCGCGGTTGCCTTCGGTAGCAACACAGACCAGACCTTCGGCAGCTACGCGACCAGCTTTTTTAGCGGCTTTGGCAAGGCCTTTGGTGCGTAGCCAATCTGCGGCGGCTTCCATATCGCCAGCATTTTCATTCAGCGCGGCTTTGCAATCCATCATGCCAGCACCGCTCATTTCGCGTAGTTCTTTAACCATTGCGGCTGTGATTTCGGCCATAATAGTCTCCATTCATTGTAGCGGCCGTACATCAAGCAAAGCCGCGAAAAGTCAAAAATTAGGCGCTTGCGCCTTGTTCGTCAGTTGCGGTTTCAGCACTCGCGGCTTCGACCACTTCGGCCTCGCCAGCAGTGTCTTCAGCCAACACCTGTTCAGTCGGTGCCTCAGCGGCGCCGAGATCAACGCCAGAATGGCGTGCACTTTTCTCAATACCCGAAATGATCGCTTTGCTGATCAAATCGCAATATAGCTCGATAGCGCGGCTCGCATCATCATTCCCGGGAATGGGGTAATCAATCAGATCCGGGTCGCAATTACTATCGAGAACAGCGACGACAGGAATGCCCAGCGTTTTGGCTTCGGCAATGGCAATCGCTTCTTTGTTTGTATCGATGACAACCATCAACTCCGGCCGGCCGCCCATATCTTTGATACCGCCGAGGGCGCGTTCCAATTTATCGCGCTCGCGGGTCATTTGCAGGATTTCTTTTTTTGTCAGACCTTTCGAGCCGTCTGTCGTCAAGGTCTCTTCGACTTCGCGCAAACGCTTAATCGAATTCGAAATTGTGTTCCAGTTCGTCAGCGTGCCACCGAGCCACCGCGAATTCATGTAATATTGGGCCGACTGCTTAGCGAAGCGCGCAATTGGTTCTGAAGCCTGACGTTTGGTTCCAACGAATAAAACGCGGCCGCCAGCAGCGACAGTCGCTTCGATCGTCACCAAGGCTTGGTGCAGAAGCGGAACCGTTTTTGACAGATCGAGAATGTGGATACCATTACGGTCGCCAAAAATATAAGGCGCCATTTTCGGATTCCAGCGTTGTGTTTGGTGACCAAAGTGCACGCCAGCCTCAAGCAACTGACGCATAGAAATATCTG
>JAYODZ010000119.1:0-5464 GCA_038106515.1 Rhodobiaceae bacterium | reverse complement strand
GCTGGAACTATTAGTTTCGTATTCATTGTCATTTTCCTCCAACAGAAAGTTCAAACGGGTCAAAACGCGTAGGTTAAGCTCAAGGATGCAAAATCCCGGTCATTGTCACGGCTGTAGAGCTTCGGCCCTTTAAAGTCCGTGTAACCCAACTGCACACTGAGATTGCTCTGATAGTCTGCTGTCACCGACAAGGTCCGACGCTGTACACCTTCAATGAACGTCCCCGCCGGGGTAGGTGACATACCGCTCAAGCCCCATGACACGATCAATTGCGGTTTGATCGAAATTGGCGTGCCAAGGAAGTTGTTATATTGCAGCTGTGTCATGATCAAAGCACCCGAGCTGAACTCCGTCGGCTGACAGTCCCGAACAGGTCGCGGGTCGAGGCTAAACACACCGCCCAGCGGCAGATACGAGCCTGACGTACATTTGTTCAACAGCCTCCGGTTGCCGCCGATATTTGCTGATGTCCGATATCTATCGACATCAGCGACAACGGCGCCAAACTCAGTCAACAGAATACCAAGGTCAGCCCCCAGCATATTGATCAGGCCGTTTGAGCGGGTAAAGGTTGCGGTTGTACCAATGTCAATATTCCAGACATCTTCCTCGACATACCCTTGGATGCTTTTACCAAAATCACCACAGCGTGTTGGGACGGTCTGCAAGCTCGTATAGATATCGGCAACAGAACCGAAGTTTTCCCAGGCACAGCCGGCGCCAAGGGCGGCAATCGTCAGCGCATCGGTATCTAATTGCAACGGCATGTCAGGCCGGTAAGCAACCTCGCCTTGAACCCCCCAGCCTCCGATTGTGGTGTTGAAACTCAAACCAAAGACATCGATTTCAGGGTAGACCAGCTGGAAGCTCACATCATAGTTCATGGCGTAATTGGGCGCACCGGTTGGTGTGAGCTGGGTTGCCGTTTGCGTCGCCGCGGTGTAAGCGACCGCCGCATTGGCGTAGCTCGAGATACAGCCCAGCATCTGCGTTTGCGCAATCGAACCTTCTGGCATAGCCAGCGCCGCGTCAACCACATTGCCCAAGAGGGCGGTAATACCAGCAGCACCAAAACCGCCAGAAAGAGCATCACCAGTATTATTGGCAACACCCGATCCGCCGCCGAGCACGGTGTAAAGATTAGCGCCTGCTGCGGTCAAGATGTCGGACCGCGACTGCGTGCCAGCGCTATAATTAGCCCGCAACGCCGCCCCAAGACCTGCTGGGTCATTGACAAAAACATTGCGCAGCTCGTTCACCTTTGTTTGTCGAACAAACAGCTGCCCGATGGCTTGAGCCTGAGTTAAACCGCCGGTCGCGGCAGCACCAAGATTACCCCCTAGGGCGCCCAAACACCCGAGCAGGGGTGCTACGCGCAAGGTCGAGCTATCGGTCGGCCCTCGCGTTGACGGGCCGAAAATAGGAGCCCGGGCGACCGTGTTCACATAGGGAATGCGGCTATTATAATTCTGATAATAAAAGCCAAATTCAGTTGAGTTGAGCTCAGCGGCATACCAGCGCAAGGCGATACCTATGCTGGCCTCGTCGGTCGCTTCATCGTCGGACAAGCGGTCAACCGTGTTGGTATCGCCCAGTACATATCCTGCCAGCGGGCCAGATTGCACCGTACTACCATAATTGAGCCGCGACAGCTCAATATTACCGACCCTGTGCTGCGTGCTGAAACTAATTGCATCATTTGGCGAACAAGCGCCGAAGACATCATTGGCCGCCTTCGCATTCGCATTCCACGCCGCGGCCGCTTGCGCAGCCGAAGCACCACCCAGAGCATACGCCAAGCCGGTATCCGCCGCTGTTGCCGTGCCGCAGAAACGGCGGTTGCCGCCTGAATAAACCGACGAACCGACCAGGGAACCGTTTTTATTGGCGCCGGAGCCAATCCGAAGCGCATCAGAGTCGGCAAACGGCGTGCCACCAACATCAAATTTGAAGTTGTCCCAACCGCCGACATAGGCTTCTACGGTCACCGCCTCGCTCAATGCTACCGAAGCATAGAGCGCTTCGACAGGCAGAAGGGCTTCCTTGATTTCGGCACCAGGCCGGCGCAAGGCGCCGACGTCGATCGGGCTAAACACCGAGTTGCCACCAATAAAGAAGGTCGACTCGCCCCAGTTGATCACCTGACGACCGGCCCGCACCATGGCCGGCATGTCGCCAATATCAAAATCAAGGCTCAAATAAGCATCCAAAACATTAATCTTGGCGCTAATATCGTTCTCGGCATAGTCTTGCGGGCCGACACGCTCATAGGCGCTATCACGCCCCAACACGGCATCATAAAAGCCAGTCATCCGCACAAATAACGTCATGGAGCCATTGCGGGCTTCGAAGTCCGCCGTCAGCTTGGCGTTGCCACTGATCAAGTCGCCCTTGTCAAAGTTCAAGCGTCCATCATCGGTGTTGATCGACCCGTCATAGTTATAAAGCTCGCGCGATCCTGCCCCGGCCAAGAAAGTATTGTCATACATACAGAGGCTGCCCAAGGATTGCGCAAAAGCCGATGGATTATCATAAGTGCCGCAGAGACGGGTACTTGCGCCCGGAATTTCTGGGCCGCCAGCAGCAGCGCTGGCGGCGCTGGCCAAGAAAACGGCATCCAGTCCGACCGTGTTATCCTGCGGGCCACCATTACCTGCCGGCAAATAGCTCGTATCACGATCTTCGGTCCGCACCGAAAGACCAACAGATGACACGACATCAATTTGTAGGTCCCAGTCACCCAATTCTAAATTATATGCTGAAGCGCTTGTTGTCGCTGCCAGACCCAGCCCAAACAGAGCGCTCAGGCCAAGCGCGCACTTATTCTTCTTCATCGAAGATCTCCTCCCAAAATATTGCACCTCGACGCTTTGGTACTGGCCAAGCCCCGCTCGCAAAAGCAGGCTCAACGACACGTCACGCAACAGATATGGAGGAGCGCTTGCGACACACCCCATTTACAACCGCCCAGCATTTCTGCTTCTCATAATGGGCAAGCCTTAAGGTGGTGGGTTCCGCCGCACTCTGCAATCCAGTCAATTTCAATATTCGGTTTTGTATGCAGATATAGAAATCAGCCTGCGGCGAGCCAAAAAAATAGGCCGCCCTCGGGGCGGCCTATTCAACTTGTTTGTAAGCTAGGCTTACTTGAGTGCGAAAGGTCTTACACCAGGCTCACCATACAGCATCACTGTACCCGCGTCTGGGCCCGTCGAAACTTGGGCAAAGCTTTGACGATCTTCGCGGACAAATTCCGTAAAACTTTTTGCGCCATCGGTCGACACCAAAACAAGGCCCGACAATCCCGTCAGCACAACGCGGCCGTCTTCGATTTGGGTGCCGCCTGAGATCGAGCGATCACTATTGGTTTTGACTTTCGTCCAAGATTCACCGCGGTCGCGTGAAACGAATGCGTTACCGCGCATACCCCAGACGATAATACTGTCATCAGCCAAAACAGTGCCACCCCAGAACGAGCCCTCATACGGCGTTTGCAAGGGTTCGAATGTCTCGCCGTTATCGGTTGACCGATAAACATTGCCAAACTCGGCCGGCACATAGATGGCGCCAGAGACACCGCGGAAGGCGTCGTTCAGATGGTAATCATCTTCCGACTCTTCACTCAACAAACGCTCGTCCCAGCTCTTGCCGCCATCACGGCTCTCGAGAACACTCGAAAAAGCACCAAAGGCAAGTATATGGTCAGCCGATACATAGATCACAGCTAGCAACGGTAGTTCAGCCAGACGGTCATTGTAAACCAAGGTCCAGTTATCGCCACCGTCTTCAGTCAACAGAATGGTCATGTCGTGACCGACCGCAACACCATGCTTGTCGTCGAGAAAATTGATGCTCGTCAGCGTGTTACGAGTTGGCACGTCATTGGCTTGTGTCCAGTTTTGACCGCCATCGACACTAGAAATAATGTGGCCATGCGCACCAACCGCTACCAACTTACCTGACAATGCGGCGACGTCGAGGAGCAATGCTTGGCTCGCGCGATTGCTTTTCATCGCATGTTCATAAGGCGTCAGCCCATAGTCAGCCGTAGCAGCCTCCTGCGCCTGCGGCGTGGCGAAACTGCCCGTAAAACCAAGTGCGACCAGCGCAACTATAAGTGAACGTAATATCATTATCTCTGTTTACCCCCTGAGCAACCAGCCCGATGCCCGAGCCGTGTGAAGCTTCACTATAGCGCCCGTCCCCGCCGTTTCAAGCGCCCATTTACATGTAAGATGCGGCCTTTTATCGCCCGAGCCGCCGCATATTCGCAGGCGTATAGCGCTCGGGATCGAGATGGTCGGCTTTGAAGTTAATCGGCCCTTCTTCATTGGTTAAGCCGATCGCCAAATACCGTCCAACGGCCAAGTCATAAATCGTCTCGCCGCTGCCGCCACAAATTGACACCTCATATTGCACGCCGCCACCCAATTCCTGAATGCGCCACAACTCACCGCGCCCATCATAGATTTCCGTCGCGACGATGCCATTGGTATCCTCGTCAATATAAAAATAGCGCCGCAAATAGAGGTGCCGATAGTCCGGATTGAGGTTCGCCTCGAGCTCCCAGACCCGATGGCGTTCATAGCGCATCACCGCTGGATTAATGTGCTGCGACCCGATCATCTCGTCATAAGTCGTTAAGATCCGGCGGTAATTATTATAGGCGATATATTTCTCGCTGCGCTTCTTCACCGTCCATAAAAACCGATCTGGCGCGCCATTAAACCCACCATAGCTATCGGAGGTGGTGATGCCGTCGGAGTTGGTGCCAGGGTTATCATAAGCAATGGTTGGCGCCCGACGCACCCGCCGCATACCGGGGCTATAGGTCCAAGCATTACGCGGATTGATCGCCATATTTAGGCTTTCCTGCACCAAGACAACATAGCCCGCCAGCCGTGCCGGCGCTTGCGTCTGTAACAGATAAAGGATGGAAATATTATCGAGATCTTCGGCCTGTTTATATTTGGGATCTGACCAGCGCAAAATCGCATCATCCTCAACGGTGATATGATAATTATCGCCGTTTTGATTAACGGGAATAGCGGTAAAGCGGCGTTGCAATTTAAACCCACGATAGCGCAAGGTATGGTTCCAAATCATCTCGAGGCCGTTATTCGGGATCGGGAATGGCGCCGCCATAATCGATTTAGAAACGCCATTGCCATCGGCGACAAGTTCGCCGACTGCGGCGTTAGACTTGGCCGCCTGATAAACATGTTGCGGCAGGGCGCAACTGCGACGGGTCGGATAGACCTCAACAAAATAAGTCGGGAAGCGTTGCATCAAGGCCATCTGCCCGACGGTCAGCATATCTTTATGCGCCTGCATATTACTGGCATCGATGCGCAAGAGCGGCTTATCGGCAGCAAATGGGTCTGGCAAATGCTGGCCGGCCACAACTTTGACATGCGCCGGCGGCGAAGCAAGACCGCCCGTCCAAGCTGGAATGCTGCCGTCC
>JAYODZ010000118.1:0-5510 GCA_038106515.1 Rhodobiaceae bacterium | reverse complement strand
AGCCTCCAGTGCCAACACGCACAGGTAAATCCCTTCTTCACATTGTCAAACAGCACCGCACTAAATAGCGCGACAGAACCAAGCCTGCAGATCCCATAAAGGTGCTCTGCGGGTTCGGTCCTTTAGAGTGAGCGGAATATACACCCTCCCCTTACCCTGTCAAGCACTTAAAACAGTTTTTCTCATAGTTCTTATCAGGGCGCCAAATATCTATAGAAATATATATATTACAATAACTTATATATATTAACCCGACCAGATTGAGAAACAATTTGGGAAGATCATTCCCATAATTTGAGCTGGCAATCGGCAAGCACATCTGACCAGCTTTAATTTATCGCTTCGAGGTCACACATCGGGACTTGCGTGCGTGTAAAAATGGTTGCTTCGGCCTGCCAACCTAAGTTGATTTATATCATGGGGGGGCTAATAAAATGCGCTTATCGTGACTTTCAGGAGTTGAAAAATGCAAAACGGCGTAGTCTCAATTTTAGCTATTCTCATCGCTTATCATGGCTGCCTCATTCTTCTTGGCCTTTTTGCCAGCCGCAGAACTCAGAATAACAGTTCTTTTTTAATTGGCGATCGGGCTTTGAATGGTTGGGTTGCTGGCCTGTCCTATGCCGCTACGTCATCTTCAGCCTGGGTATTAATGGGCTTTTCAGGGTTTGTTTACGCCAAAGGCCTATCCGCTTTGTGGACGCTCTTGGGTATTTGGGGCGGATATATCGTTGCTTGGAAAGTCATTGGCCCGCGGCTCAATCAGCGTGCGCGCCAAAGGCAATATGTTACCCTAACAGACGTGCTGGCTGATGGCGTATATCGCGGCCATCGGCGTGCAATCCAATGGATTGCGAGCTTTTTTATCTTATTTTGCTTTATCTTTTACATCGCTGCGCAACTCCAAGCTGCTGGCGTGGCGATGAATACGTATTTCGGCGTGACCATCACCACTGGAGCGCTCTTCGGCGCGATCGTGATCGGTATCTATGCCGTACTCGGCGGCTTCTGGGCGGTCAGTTTAACCGATACTGTTCAGGGCATGGTGATGAGTATCATTGCTATTGTCGTACCAATCGCGGCCGTCTGGCAGGCAGGCGGACCGTCCGAAATCTTGGCAATTTTACAAAATAATTACCCGGGCCACCTCGACCTCCTTGGCGGTCAAGTCGGATTTGTAGCCCTCGGAACAGCTATTGGACTTGCCAGCATTGGCCTCGGGACACTTGGTCAACCGCAGCTTCTTGCCCGCATTATGGCCGTCAAAAGCGACCGAGAGCGCCGCAAAGCATTTACAATCGCTATGAGCTGGTCGCTGGTCGTATTTTCAGGCATGGCTGTCCTCGGATTGGCTGGGCGCGCGCTGACGCTCGACATAGAAAACGCCGAGCAACTCCTCTTCGCCGTTACCGATCATTTGTTTCCGAGTTTTTTTGCTGGGTTAATTTTGGCGGCGTTGTTATCTGCCGTCATGTCAACCGTCGACTCGATTCTCGTCGCCTCGACGGCGGCAGTGTCGCACGACATGAATCTCTATCCGAAACACCCAATGCTCTTGTCGCGTCTGACCCTTGTCGCCCTCATGATGCTTTCAATATGGCTGGCCATTTCGACACCTGCCAGCATTTTTAATCGGGTTCTTTTCGCTTGGACCGCGCTCGGTGCCACCTTCGGACCCGTCCTCATTATCCGGCTCTTTTTTCCGGCGATCAATGCGAAAGCAATTATTCTTTCGATGGTGATTGGCTTCGCGACCTCCGTCAGCTTCAGCCAGTTTTTATATGCCGGCCCGGGTAATCTTTTTGAGCGAACAATCCCGTGGCTCGCCGCGCTTGCCATTCTAATATTCTGGCCTCGATCGTCGGCAATGGAACCGCCGCATGAAATGCCTTGATGTCCTCATCATCGGTGCCGGACCCGTCGGTCTGGCGGCGGCCTGCTTCATGGCCCAGCAAGGGTTGAGTTTTAAAATTATAGAGAAAAATGCCGACTTAGCCGATGATTTACGCGCGTCGACATTTCATCCACCAACCCTCGACATGTTAGCTCCTTTAGGACTAACAAAGCATTTACTCGAAAGCGGCCTGATAGCTCCGAGTTGGCAAATCCGTTTTCATGAAACCGGAGACCGCGCCGAGTTCGATCTCTCCATATTGGCACCGCATACCGATTACCCATTCCGCTTGCAATGCGAACAGTCCAAGCTGTGCCACTTTGCGTCTCGCACCCTCGGGGATATGGGAGAAAAAATTCTCTTCGGCACAACCGCCATAGGCATAGACGAGTCCGAGGAGGATGTTGTCACATATTTGCAATCGAGCGACGGCGAGCCTTTGACCATACGTTCAAAATTTGTCGTTGGTGCAGATGGCGGTCAAAGTCTCGTGCGTGACGCTATGAAGGTAGACTTTTCGGGCCTCACCTATCCCGAAACGACCATCCTCGCGACCACAGATTTTCCATTCGAGAACCACTTAGAAGGCTTATCGCATGTAAATTATATTTGGTGGCAGAAGGGAACCTTTAGTCTCCTCAAGCTGCCACACTTATGGCGGTGTAGCCTCTACCCTGACGCCAATGAGACTATCGAAGATGCGGCGCAAGACAGCGCCGTGCGCCGCAAATTGGAACGCATTGTGCCAGCCGCGGCTGAGGGCAACGTGTTTGAAACACGGCCTTACCGCATCCATATGAAAATCGCTTCGCAATTTGCTAAGGAACGGCTTCTCTTGGTTGGCGACGCCGCGCATCTTAACAGCCCATCTGGCGGCATGGGAATGAATGGGGGTATTCATGACGCAGAAATGCTGGCCCGTGCGCTCGGACGTTATTTTCACCACAAGGACTCGACCGCACTATCCCGATTTAATGAGGCGCGGCATAAAACCGTTCAGCAAGAAATAATTCAGCAAGCCGATAAAAACCGAGCGCGGATGCAAGAAACCAGCACCGAGCGAAGATCCGCCTTGTTTCGCGACCTCCAGAAAACAGCAAGGACGCCAGAGCTCGCCCTCGACTATCTGCTTAAAACTTCTATGATCAATGGCCTGCGCCAGGCTGAGCATATTTTTTCAGGGCGTGCAGACGGATGAGCCAGCGCTATGAATATGGACAAGGTGGTTCTATCGGCTTGATCGTGCCGCAAGCTAACCCGACCGTTGAACCAGAATTTCGGTTCCTCTTGCCCGAGACTGTTTTATGCTGCGCCAGTCGAGCACGATCTTCGTCCTCTCACCCTGACCAGCGCTTAACTGACTATCTCGAAAATATTGCGACAACAATCGATGATTTCGATACTTTCCGACCAGACCTTTATGCTTTCGCATGTACAGGGTCGAGCTATATTCTCGGCGCCGAAGCCGAAGCCGATATATGTGCAAGGATAGCGGACAAAACCAATACGCCCTTGATTACAGCGACGCAAGCCATTGGAGAATCGTTGGAACATCAAAATATCACGCGCCTATATCTTATTGCTCCCTACCCGACTGAACTAATAGACAAAGCCAAAACCTATTGGCAAAACAAGGGTATCGAAATTAGTGGTGTCTCGCACATTGCGACGGGCGGGTCGGACACGCGGCTGATTTACCAACTGACACGCCAAGATATTTTTGAGCCGTTACAAGCCTTAGCCGATAGCACAGATATGGTTCTGATAAGTGGCACGGGACTCGCTAGTCTCGCAACAATGACCGAGACAAAGCGGCCCAAGCTACTATCCTCTAATCTCTGCCTCGCTTGGGCAAGCCTCCGCCGGCTGGGGGCCATCCCTGCACAAATGACCGCCGGCGAACTTATCAATCTTGCCCGACGACGCCTATATCCCGGCCGCGTTCCAACCCAGAAAAGCGAGACCTGAGCCATGCATGATGTGACCCAAGATTTACGCAAACAAGCCCAGCCGCAGCAACGCGCCGAGAATATTATTAATGGCAAAATCGTCGCTGGGGATCACACGCTCGCGGTTTATGATCCGTCGATGAATAAACAAATATCCACCCTTTATGAGGCCGATGCGACAATTGTTGATCGTGCTGTTACGGCCGCAAAATCCAGTTTCGAAGGCGGACATTGGCGGCTTAAAAAAATCGAGGAACGGCAAATTATTTTACGGCGGGTGGCCGAACGTGTTAGCGAATTGGCTCCCGAGCTGGCCAGCCTAGAAAGCCTCAATACAGGCATACCGCGGGCGCATCTGCTTGCGGGCCAAATCGCGCGCGTCGCGCTGAACTTCCGATTTTTTGCCGATTTCATTGGGCAATCTTCGGGAGAGGTTTACACGCAAAATACCGATTATTTGACTTTCGTTCGCCGAGATCCCGTTGGCGTGGCAGCTCTCATCGGGCCCTGGAATGCACCTTTAGCACTGACAACTATGAAACTCGCGGCCGCCTTAGCCTTTGGCAATAGCTGTGTCGTCAAAGCCTCGGAATTAACCCCGTTGTCTATTTTGAAGTTGATGCCAATTTTGCACGAGGCTGGTATTCCCGAAGGGGTCGTGAACATTGTCAATGGCCGCGGAGCGGTAACGGGAGCTGCCCTGTGCCAACACCGCGATATTAACCGCATTTCTTTCACGGGCGGCACTGCTACGGGACGACAAATCCTGTCGCTTGCAGCTGACAATCTGACACCCGTCACCATGGAGCTGGGGGGCAAGTCGGCTAATATTATTTTCGAGACAGCCGATATAGAACGGGCCGTTGACGGCGCTTTGCTCGGCATTTTCTCCAATAACGGTCAACAGTGCTTGGCGGGGTCGCGCATTTTAGTGCAAAAGTCAATTGCCGAGCCCTTTATCGACGCCCTTGTGCGGCGGACCAATAATATCCGTGTCGGTGATCCCTTCGACCCAGCGACCGAAATTGGCGCGCTGGGTTCGCGCGCCCATCGCGACAAAGTGCTCGCTTATACCGACATAGGAAAGGCTGCAGGCGGGCAGTTGCTAACCGGCGGCACATCCATATCTGAGCTTGAACCAGGCGCTTATATGCGTCCCACTTTAATGCAAGTGTCAGATAATAATAACCGCCTCTGCCAAGAAGAGATTTTCGGTCCTTTTGGCGTCATACAAAGCTTTGAAACGAAACAGCAGGCTTGGCAAATCGCCAATGATACCCGCTTTGGGCTTGTCAGTTATGTATGGTCGGAAGATCTCGCAACAATTATGGAAGCACAAAGAATGCTTCAATCAGGCTTGGTATGGGTTAACACCCCGATGGTTCGCGAATTGCGCGCGCCATTTGGTGGCGTCAAGGACTCTGGTATTGGCCGCGAGGGTGGCCAAGCTTGCGAGCAGTTTTATACCGAGGAAAAAACCGTAACGATACCGCAAACCAAATTACCCCTTTCGCAACTCGGCAAACTCTGAGCCAAATACCGAACGGCTCAGGTGACGCCGACCCAACAATGGGCGGTTCGTTTCGAAAACAAAATGGTATCGGAAAAAAAATCATTGTTAATAAAGTCAGATGCTGCGGAAATGGTGGAGGCAGACGGGATCGAAC
>JAYODZ010000117.1:0-5552 GCA_038106515.1 Rhodobiaceae bacterium | reverse complement strand
ACGTTGATCCGATCACGCTCGATATCATTGAAAGCGCCCTGCGCAATGCCCGCGAACAAATGGATGCGACATTATTCCGAACGGCGATGTCGCCGGGTATTCGTGAGCAAGGCGACGCCTTCCCGATGATCGCCAACCGCGACGGTAAAATGGTTGTGGGACAGTTTGGCTCGTTTATTCATGGTTTCATGGAAGCCTTCGAAGGGAAAATCGAAGACGGAGACATGATTTTCACCAATGACCCCTATAGCTGTAACGGCGCGGTCAGCCACTTAAACGATTATCTGGTCATCAAACCGATCTTTAAAGATGGTCGCCATTTGTGCTGGGCGGCTCATTTCGGCCATATGACCGATATTGGTGGGCGTGTTCCAGGATCGCTCCCGAATGAAGCTCGCGAGATTTTTGAAGAAGGTGTCGCTGTACCGCCGGTGAAGATTTTCCGTAAAGGCGAGCTACAAGAAGACATTATCAAAATCGTACTGCGCAACTCGCGCATGCCGCACTGGAACGAGGGCGATTTCAAAGGCGTAATCGCCGCTTGTAACATTGCCGAGCGCCGCTGTCTCGAAATGGCGGAACGTTTTGGCGATGATGTGTTCCAATCCGCCATGACCGAGCTTCTCGATCGAAACTGTCGTGCTATGCGGCAGCTCATCATGGATATGGTGCCGGAAGAAAAACAATTCTTCGAGGACTATATTTGCGACGATGCCCTCGGCGCTGGCCCATATAAAATCAAATGTACCATGTGGCGCGAGGGCGAACGGGTGATCTTTGATTTTGAGGGAACCGATCCGCAAAGCCCGGGCTCGATCAATTTCTTCCTCAATGAAGAAATGTTCAAAATGTTCTGCGGTACATTTATGATTTCGGCCTTCGATCCGCAAATCCTATTTAATGATGGCTTCTATGACTATATGGAAGTCCGCATTCCCGAAGGCTCGCTCTTGAAGCCGCGGCGGCCTGCGGCATTGTCTTGCCGGACACATGCTTTGGGGCGCATTTTCGATGTCTTGTCGGGCCTTCTCGGCCAAGGCAATCCCGATTTCCTCTGCGGTGCTGGCTTCTCAGATAGCCCGCATTTTATGTATTCGGGGCGCGACCAAAATGGCGACTGGTATCAGCTTTACCAAATTGGCTTTGGTGGTATTCCAGCCCGCCCCATCGGCGACGGCCCCGACGGGCACTCGCTATGGCCGGGCTTTAAAAACGTACCCAATGAGTTTCTCGAAGCTTATTTCCCGTTGCGTATTGAAACCTACGAATCGATCATTGACTCGGGCGGGGCGGGCTATAATCGCGGTGGCAATGGCATCCGCATGGGCTATCGTTTCCTTGAGGATGGCGAGATCTCAATCCATGATGATCGCTGGCTGACCTACCCATGGGGGGTCAATGGCGGCCGTCCTGGCCGACGTAGCGAGAAAATTCTCGTGCGCACCGATGGATCGCAAGAGCTACTGCCCTCAAAATGCGACCGCTTCGAAGTCAAAGCCAATGACATTCTCTACTTCAATACTTGGGGTGGCGGTGGGGTCGGCAACCCGCTCACGCGCGAACCCGAACGCGTCCTCAAAGATGTGCTGTCGGGCTTAGTCAGCGTGGAAGCCGCCAATGATCTCTACGGCGTCGTTATCAAAAATCGCAAACTGGATGCAGCCGCGACAGAAAAATTGCGTGCTGAGCTGAGCAAAAAAGCTGGCGACGTGAAACTGTTTGACTTTGGTGGCGAAGTTGAAGATCTGCGGGCCGCGTGCCTCAAAGATACGGGGCTTGAACCACCAGCTAAGCCGGTTTTTCTGAATAATGGTCTCGCCGCCGAGTAAGGTGGTGAGATCCATAGCGGGGTAATCATGGGTGTTCTCGATATCGCGGGCGACGCACAGAAGGCGTATGACGTTTTGCTGAACGGCGGAACCGCCATCATGCCGATGGATGTTGGTTATGCGTGGCTGGGGCGGACGCGCGACGCCATTATGCATATCTTCCATGAAAAAAAGCGTGCCAACACCAAATATAATGCCGTGATCGGCAATCTCGACCATCACCGGTCTTTGCACATCACCTCCACACGTGGCTCTGAAATTGTGTCAGCGATTGTTGAGGATTATGATTTCCCTCTCGGCATTATTGCACCGTGCAACCCCGACCACCCGCTTTTTGCTGATATTGATCGCGACCTGTATTTGCGTAGTACCGTTAACGACACGCTGGCCATGCTGACAAATGCTGGCCGTTTCCATGCCGAAATCACGCGTTTGATGTATCAATCGGGTCATATGGTGTTTGGATCCTCGGCCAATGTTTCGACCACGGGAACGCGTTTTCGCGCCGAGGACATCCAGCTTGAAATTCGCGAAGCAGCCGATTTGATTATCGATTACGGCCCCGTCAAATACAGCCACCAAGGCATGTCATCGACTTTGCTGAATGTCGAAACGCTAGAGGTCATCCGCTTTGGCTGTTGCTACGAGAATATCGCAGCGATTTTGAAACGACATTTCCAAATCGACTTGCCGCCGCGGCCGGCGGCCTAATCACGTCTAGCGTTTCGCCAAAGTAGCGATAATGTCATCGAGCATCATGACATCGGCGTAACGCCGACCGACGTCGCGCATATTACTATCATGCGCTTCTTGATCCTGATCACCACAACAATCCTCGGCGACAATTGTCCGATAGCCGTAGGAAAAACTGTCGACAATCGACGCCCGCACGCAACCGCTACTAGTACAGCCAGCAATAATCGTGGTGTCGACGCCATGCTTGGTTAACCAAGTCACCAAAGGCGTTTTGAAAAAAATCGACGGCGCTGATTTGGTAAATTCAAAAATCCGCTGCGGGTCCGATAGGCGCGGGTCAATCTCCGTCCAGGGATGGCCGACATAGAAGCCACCTTCATAAAGCGGCGGAATTTTCCAATACCCCATTTCATCGGGCCCCGTCCACGCCACGCGGCACGAGGCAACAGGAATATTCTTAGAATGAGCAAAGGCAATCAAGTCAACCGTTCGGTCGACCGCTTTTTGGATCAGCGGCGAACCACCGGTTGGACTGGCTGGATCGGTAAAACCGATTTGAAAATCGACAATCACAACGGCACATTTTTGGCCAAAGCCAATCTCTCCCTGGCCATATCCGGAGGCTTCAAAATTATCCATGCGCGTGCTCCAAGGTGAAATCTCAAGACCACAAGCTTACTACCGCCGCCGAGTTCTGTCATAGAAAATGTAGAAGAAAATCGCTCGGAAAGCATATGCCTTAGCGGCAAAATGTGAAATTTGGCTTGCGGCATGAGCGTATTTATAGCATCAGATCGGGATGCGCGATTTTTATAGCTCCGATCTGCCGTCCTTTATCGTCATGGATGTCATGCGCGCTGCCGCCGCGCTGGAACAGCAAGGGCGACATATTATTCACCTCGAGGTCGGACAACCGCAATCACCCGCGCCGAAGGCCGCCATTCAAGCGATCCGAGGAGCGCTCGATACGACCGCCGCCCACGGCTACACGCAAGCGCTTGGGCTTCCGGCCTTGCGCTCAGCGCTGGCGGCGCATTATCACAGCTTCTATCAAAAACCCGTCGCCGAAGATCGAATCGTGGTCACGCTTGGCTCTTCCCTGGGATTTGTGATGGCTCTCTTGACCGCCTGCCCACCGGGCGCGCGCATTGCCCTACCGAGCCCTGGCTATCCCGCCTATCGCAATATTTTAAGCCTTCTCGGCATGCGGCATATGGCAATCCCGTTGCGCGCGGCACAGGGCTGGCGGTGTCGGGTTGACGATATTCGTGCGCTGCCGGAAAAGCCCGATGGGCTCATTCTCGCCAGCCCGATGAACCCAACTGGTGCCATCGTCGCACCAGAGGATTTGGCCGAAATCGCCAGCTATTGTCACGACAACGGCATTCGCCTAATCAGCGACGAAATCTATCATGGCATCAGCTATGGCAAGCCATGTGCAACGGCACTCGACCTATCGCCATCGTTGATCATCGTTAATTCTTTTTCCAAGTTTTTTTCCATGACCGGCCACCGGATTGGTTGGATGGTGGTGCCAGAAGACTTAGTTGGCCCGATGGAAAGATTGAACCAGAACCTTCTTATTTCGGTGCCGACGCTCGGGCAAATTGCCGCCGCCGCCGCCTTAAACGCGCCTGAGGCGCTGGCGGAAGTATCCGCCCACGTCGCCCGCTATGCCGCTAATCGCGAAATATTAATGGCCGAACTGCCCGCGCTTTTGCTCGGAGATTTTCCCGAACCCGACGGGGCCTTTTATCTCTATGCCGATAGCCGCGCCTTGGGGGATAACAGCCGCCTGATTGCCCATCGCCTCCTGCACGAGGCGGGCGTCGCGGTAACACCAGGTAGCGACTTCGATCCTGAAACCGGCCATTTGGCTTTGCGGTTGTCTTTTGCGGGAAGTTCGGAAGACATGCACGAGGCCTGCGATCGTATCCGCGGTTGGGTTAAGCAAACGCAAAGGTAGAGACCATGGCATCGGACGAAGACCTTCACATGGCAGCTCTGTTAGCCGCAACCCGCACCATCGCATTGGTCGGCGCCAGCCACAAACCAGAACGGGATAGCTACAGAGTGATGGCCTTTCTAATTGACTGCGGCTATCAGCTATTTCCCATCAATCCAGGGCTGGCGGGGCAATCGCTCTTGGGACGGCCAGTCTATGCCTCATTGGCCGATATTCCCGAGGCACCCGATCTCGTCGATATTTTTCGGCGCTTAACCGACGTCCTACCTGTTGTCGAAGAAGCTATATCTTCCGGCGCGAAAGGCATTTGGTTACAGCAGGGTTTAGCTTTACCAGCGGCGGCTGCAATGGCCAGCACTCACGGCTTGGCCTGTATCATGGATAAATGCCCTAAACAGGAAATCCCCCGCCTCCGCCGCCTCGGTCTTTTGTAACGTTAACTCTCTGATTTTAAATCATATTTATCACCTATTAAAATCGTTAATTCCTATCTTGGCGCGACCTATGTACACTTTAGGCAGCACAATTGGAGAGGCTTAAGCCGCAACGGCATAGCTGCGAGGAGACAATCATGGATTTAGGTTTACGCGACAAAAATGTTCTGATCACAGGTGCAACGGCGGGTATCGGGCGGCGCATAGCCAATCTTTTTGCCGAGGAAGGCGCCAATGTCGCGATTTGCTCGCGGACACCTGAAAGCGTTACACGTGCGGTAAAAGAAATCAGCCTGATGGCCGATGGACGCATTGTCGGCAAAGCCTGCAATATCAAAAACAAAGAGGAATACGAAGCTTGGATTGAAGAAATGGCCGAAGAACTCGGCGGCGTCGATATCTTTATTCCCAATGTGTCAGCCGGCGGTGGCAATGACAGCGAGAAAAATTGGTGGCGTAATTTCGAGTATGACATTCTCGGTACCGTCCGCGGGGTCGAGGCGGTTTTGCCACATATGGAAGCTCGCGGTGGCGGCGCCATTACCATGCTGAGCTCGACTGCCGCGGTCGAAACTTTTGCTGAACCCCAACCCTATAATGCGATGAAGGCGGCATTGATCAATTACG
>JAYODZ010000116.1:0-5598 GCA_038106515.1 Rhodobiaceae bacterium | reverse complement strand
TAATCATATAGCCTTGCTCGCCATACCATTGGGGCAGACCCCATTCTTCCGGCTTGGGATCGAAGGCGCCGCGCGGGTGTTTGTCGAAACCAACAGCAAGCCCGAGGTCAAACTCGCCCGAGACGATCGCACTCGCGGCCGAGCTCAGAGCGGACCCGCCCGTCGCACAACCATTTTTAACATTGATAAATTGCAAACCCGTCGTACCAAGTTGCGAGACCAGAGTATCGGCGTTACCAGACGCATCCGATCCACCAAAAGCAAACTGCATGTCGCTCCAACTCAGACCGGTATCTTTCAAGGCTTGGCGAATAGCAAATGCGCCCTGCTCTAAGCCTGTTCGCCCTTCTGTGCGCCCAAAAGGGTGAATGCCAACGCCAATAATACCTACTTTCGTCATTTCCCTTATCCTTTTGCGGGTTGAAACGCGTGCACCATCGCACTATCCGCGCGCGATGGGTCAAGCGGAACCCAAGTCAATTCCAGTTGCATTCCAATTGCAACGGCTTCGGGTTCAATATTCACGATGCGGCTCTCGAGCATAAGTTGTCCGTCGAGTTTAATATAGCCAACAACAAACGGTGCAAATTCCTCCGGCCCAGCATAGGGCGGCGACTTGGGTCGAAAGCGCTGCACTGTAAACGACCATAATTCGCCCCGCGCATGTAGCTCGATCAACTTCATACCGCTGGTATCGACGTCATCAATCGGAAATACAATATTGCCGCTGTCGCTATCGACAGCCGCGAACAGCTTGCCTTCTTCGGCGCCTTTGACCTGATGTAAACTCATCGTCTAACTCCTTGCGGCGAGAATAACCTCTATGCTCCGCCGCGCGCACTATTCATTGTCCTAGGTAGTTCGGATAGGGGGTGCCAAAAGGCAAATTTCGTTCTTAATTATAATTACTGATGTAGCCGAGCTGGGTGGCTTTAAAGACGGCAGCACTCCGGTTAATCGCATCCAACTTGACCGAAGCGTTATGAATATGAAAGCGCACCGTGGCACGGCTACGGCCAATGATCAGGCTTATTTCGACGTCGGTTTTCCCCAGCGCCGCCCACCGCAAGCATTCAACTTCGCGTTTACTGAGCTTGGCTTTTCCGGGCAATAACTGTCCACGCGGATCAACATGAACATAACTGCGGATAAAGGCCCGCGCATAAATCCCTAATTCATCACCAAAAGCTTCATATTCTGAGCTTAAATCCGACTTATCGGGGTCTTCGGGGTTGAAGCTTACGGCGCCAATTTGACCAAAGGGCATGTGAACTGGCACGACGATGGCGGCATGAGTGCGCGCCCTTTCTTTAAACTTACTGAGATCGACGGTACTCAGATAGTGATTTGGATAACGCGTGTTAATACCATTAGCATTGATCCAGAAAGGTTCGCTTTCGTAGCGACAGGCCATCGGTATCGGAGAAATAAGCGCTAGATTGCTGGATTTCCACCAGTCATTCTTACCATCCCAGCCAAAAACCTCACTCGAGAGATTCTTGCCATTTTCATCGACCATGGCAGGATTTAGGGCAATGTTGTGGCAAACAGCAATGCGAAATGGGTATAACGACCGCGAAACATCTCGGAAGGCCTCAGCGGCGCGCCGAATACCGCCTGTGTCCCCAATTCGTATCCGCTCTAAATTGGCGTTAATATCCCGCATTCGCCCTTCCCAGCAAAACACCTAACCTTTTAACGAGCCGTCAGCCCACTAAAAAATGTGTAAAAGTAATACTAAGGATTTTGTTGGGTTTCTTCAAGCGTTTAGGAGACTCCTAAAAAGGGAGACAAGAAGTGGCTTTCGATCTAACCGACGAACAGAGCATGATCAAATCTATGGTCGAGCGGTTTGTGCAAGACAGATACCCGATCAACAGCTCGGCAAAGTATCAAAGCGAGCGCTGTGGCTTTTCGCAAGAGAACTGGGCCACGCTCGGCGAACTCGGCATTATCGGCACAGCCTTTAGTGCTGAAAATGGTGGCCTCGGCGCCGATGATACGACTTTATCGATTATGTTTGAGGCCTTCGGCTATGGATTGGTCGTCGAGCCAATGATTGATTGCGTGTTCGAGGCGGGGCGTCTGTTTGAGCGCGGCGCGGCTCCCGAACTGGCGCAATCATGGCTTCCCGAGCTTATTGATGGCAGCAAACGATTAGCACTGGCGCATACCGAATATAGCGCTGGCGACGATGACGATTGGGTCGGCCTGCGCGCCAGCCTGAGCGATGGGCAATATGAACTTTACGGCGAAAAGTCGCTGATTGTCGCCGGTTTAAATGCCGATGGCTTTATCGTCAGCGGGCAAACGGGTGTCAATGGCACGTCGCAAACCGAATTCTTTTTTGTCCCCGCCGATACGGCTGGCTTGACGTTGGCGTCTTTCCGTCTCATCGATGGCGCAATAGCCTGCCACGCCTTGTTCGACCATGTGCGGGTCCCCGAGAGCTTCCGGCTCGAAGGCGGGCTTGATCTATGGCACACAATCCGCGAAGAAAGTGCGCTGTTGCGGGCCGCCGAAGCCGTTGGGCTGATGAGCAAAATGTTTGATGACACGCTGGACTATCTGCGGACGCGCGAACAATTTGGTAAAAGCTTGGGCAGTTTCCAAGCCCTGCAACACCGTATGGTGGCGCAATATGTTGGCTTGAACGAGTGCCGTGCTCTTCTCGAGCGCGTCGCTTTGCAAGAAAATGCGGCCCAACGAAGCCGTGCGATTGCGGGCGCCCGCGCCGCCATTGCTGAGCGCGGCGTCGCGCTCGGGCATGAAGCCATTCAACTGCATGGTGGCATGGGCGTCAGCGATGAATTGCCGATTGGGCGTTATCACAAAAGACTTGTCTTTTTAACGCAATACCCTGCCGACACTGAGCGTGCTTTTAACGCCTATGCGGAGATCACAGCTCCTTAGCGACCCAACTAATACCGCGGCGCAGAAGCGTATAGAACACTGGCAAATCCCAGGCGCAGCGCTCAATGGTTGGCCACCAGTCGAGCACCGGTTGCATATCGTAGTGTCCGCGGCAATGCCCCAAGGTCAAATAAAGAACCGCGCCTTTACCATGCTCCTTGATATAGAACACGGGGTGCGTTCCGGGCGCACCGGCGGCCTCAACAAAACCCGTGCCCGGTTGATCACATTCCGTCTCGAGCAAAACATCGAGCGTTCCGTGCTGTTCGAGATGGTAAAGCTCATCCGTCGTCTCAAACGCCTCAACGCCCTTAACCAGCGGATGGTCAGGCTGTTTCACCGTCACCGTGTAAGGCTCAATCGGCGGATGTGAGATAAATTGCGACCCCAAGAGATCGGCATAAAGCGGCGCCCAACGCGGCGCATCCCACTCGCCATTCGACAGCAAACGCAAAATCGAATTGGTTCCGTGCAAGGCGTACCAACGGCCGCCCTCAGTCAACCAATCGCGTAAGGCTTCCTGCGCATTGATTGAGGGGATCACGTCGCAAGTATAGGAGATCAGCCAGTGCGCTTCTTTCAGCGCTTCGATGTTTTCGTAATCCTCAAACACCCGCACCCGAAAGCGGTCATCCTCGCCAAGCAGTTTTAAGATTTCGAGACGCGCAAAATCAATATCGTGATATTTGCCGCTGGCAACGAGAATGCAGTTAATGCGCGGTGGTTTATCTTTTTTGGACATTAGACCTACTCCTTGCTGAGATATTTATCGAGCGTCTGATGAAATTGACGCAACCGAATTTCTTGATAATCGCCGAATTGGACCTCACCATTTTTCGAGCATTTCAGCCCCTCTTGCACATAGGGCAAATTATCCATGTCTTGTTCAAACACATCGCCCAAGGCGCCCAATTCAGTGGCCTCTGTCCATTTTTGCTCGAGGCTCAGGAAATGCATTTTCGGACTACGCGGAATTGGTTGCCCTTTCGGGACGCGCGAAAGAATACGCACTTCCATTAAGCAATAATCGGGATCATCTCCCCAAGGCTTCCAGCGATAGACGATATTCGGCATAAAGCCGCCCCACGGCGAGAAATTTGGGAAAACATTATAGACCAGCGCATCGAGAAGCTCCGCATCGGTCGCATCGCTATGGTCATATTGGAACAGTTTGGTATAGGCTTCGCGCATGGCCGCGCCGAGCGCCTCACGCGCCGTTTGTCCCTCGGGAACGTCGATTTTGAATGGATCGGCATCGGGGTCATAATTTTCCGCCGATCGCCCATTATATTTAACAAACTCGTCGACAATCCATTGTTGCTTTTTGTCGGTGGGATCAACATGCGGTGACATCACGCCAAATGGCACGAGGTTCACATTGATATTATCGCCATAGGTCCAATAAGCGCTATTCTCATCGCCTGTGAACGGCAAAATTTGCGGATGCGTGACGACCGTGTGCCAGGCTTCCATAAAGGCCTCTGCCGTGATCTTCCAATTAGCTGGAACAACTTTACCAACCCAAATCACGGTGCCGCATTCTTCATGCCGCCAGCGCTTAAAAAACTCCGGCAACGGGCTGAGATATTCTTCTAGGCTCGGCCCTTCTTCGCTCTCGCGGATAAAAATATACCCTGCCCAACGTCCGACTTGTGCTTCTGGGAGTTGCATTTTTTCATCCGACAAATGCCCAAAATCCCACCGATTGGGAATTTCAGCCAGCGAACCATCCTTATTCCATGTGAAGCCATGAAACGGGCATTGAAACTGATCCGAGCAGCCGTCTTCGGTGCGCAATTTACGGCCACGGTGCAAACAGACATTATGGAACGCCCGCACCGATCCATCGTCTTGCCGACAAATCAAGAAGGTGCGGCCGGCATTTTCGTAAACGACGTAGTCGCCGACCTCGGGAAGATCTTCTTCTCGGGCGGCAAATTGCCAAACATGTGGCCACATTTTTTCGCGTTCAAGAGCAGCAAACTGCTTCGAGGTATAACGTTCTGCTGGAATTGGATCGGAGCCGCGATACCGATAACTCGGCTCCTTCAAGAAATCTGGAACGGGTTTGGAGTCGGTTGCCACGAGATCAACCCAGTTAACCCCTTTGGCCATGCGCGTCCGCGCCAGATCTTCCTTGGTCATTTTTTCCGTCATGAAACATCTCCCTCTACTTCGCGTCGGATGACGATTGCACAAGCTTATGCCAGCTCAACGCTTAAAACCAGCATCATATAGGCCATTATTATTTGCTAAAATGTAAGCTTTGTAACCTTATCCAAGTCATAGGTTTAAAAGCTCGCTAAAAGTTTGACGCCGAACAAAAACTATCGAAACATGGCATTATAGAGGAGGTAGCGTCGATGATTACAGGATCATGCTTGTGCGGGCAATTGCATTACCAACTCGATGAAACGCTAGCTGGCGCTGCTTTTCACTGCCATTGCCGCGACTGCCAAAAAGTAACGGGGTCGGGCAAAGCGACCGTCGTACACCTGCCCGAGGCGGCACTCACCCTCCACGGCGAGCACAAAATCTATGAAAAAAAAGGCACTGACGGATCCACCGTGCGGCGCGGGTTTTGTCCCAGCTGCGGTAGTCAAATGCTCACCTTCATTGCCGAGATCCCGGGCTTTGTTTTTGTCAAAGCTGGAACAATGGATGACAGTAGCTGGATCTCTATGC
>JAYODZ010000115.1:357-5700 GCA_038106515.1 Rhodobiaceae bacterium | reverse complement strand
AGGCCATTAGGACACTTAATCTGTCTGAGAAAACGCGGTTTTATCAGGCCTCGACGTCAGAGCTTTACGGTTTGGTGCAAGAGGTTCCACAAAGCGAGACGACCCCCTTTTACCCGCGCTCGCCATACGCCGCCGCCAAATTATACGCCTATTGGATCACCGTGAATTACCGAGAGGCTTATGGCCTGCACGCTTCAAACGGGATTTTGTTTAACCATGAAAGCCCAATGCGAGGCGAAACCTTTGTAACGCAGAAAATAGCTATGGCGGCGGCCAATATAGAAGTCGGACGGCAAGCCTGCCTATATCTCGGCAACCTCGACGCCAAACGCGACTGGGGACACGCTAAAGATTACGTCGAAGGCATGTGGCGCATCGTACAACACGATCACGGCGATGATTTTGTTCTGGCGACCGGACGCACGGAGACGGTTCGACGTTTTGTCGAATTGGCCTTTAACCAAATCAACCGCGCCATCGAGTGGCAAGGCGAAGGCGTGAACGAGGTCGGACTTGATAGCAAAACCGGCGAGACCTTGGTGCGTATCGACCCGCGCTATTTCCGCCCGACCGAGGTTGATCTCCTAATCGGTAATCCGGCCAAAGCGAAAAAATTACTCGGCTGGGAAGCCAGCACGGGCCTTGAAGATTTGGTTGAAGAAATGGTGCGCATAGCTCTGCACAACGCCCGCCAACCGAAACCCGATCTCAAATTGGCCGATTTTTAACTGGCAGATAACCAACCGCGCATAACATGACTTACCATCTCTCCGATAAACGTGTTTTTGTTGCTGGGCATCGCGGTATGGTGGGAAGCGCTGTGATGCGGGCCTTACAGGACGAGAATTGTACCCTGATGACGGCCGATCGGACGGATTGCGATCTTACGGATCAAGGCCAAGTGCGAAGTTGGATGGATGCCAACAAGCCCGACGCCGTGATTATTTGTGCCGCCAAGGTCGGTGGCATTCTTGCCAATGACAGTTTTCCAGCCGATTTCATCTACACCAACCTGATGATTGAGAGCAATCTCATCCATGCCGCTTATCAAGCAGGTGTTGAGAAACTTTTATTTCTTGGCTCGAGTTGCATCTACCCCAAATTCGCCGAACAGCCGATCACCGAAGGCGCTCTGTTGACTGGCAGCCTCGAGCCAACCAATGAATGGTATGCCTTGGCGAAAATTGCGGGTATCAAATTATGCGAAGCGTATCGAAAGCAATATGGTTGCGATTTCATCTCGGCCATGCCAACAAATTTATACGGCCCCGGCGATAATTATGACTTGCAGACCAGCCACGTCATTCCGGCCCTCATCCGAAAGGCGCATGAAGCAAAGATCAGCGGCCAGGCGCATATGGAGGTTTGGGGAACGGGCTCGGTGATGCGCGAGTTTTTGCATGTCGATGACTGCGCCGCAGGAATTGTCTTTTTGCTTAAACATTATTCAGATGCCCAGCATGTCAATCTCGGAACGGGGGTCGACATCACCATACGACAACTTGCCGAGACAATCTGCGCCGTCGTCGGCTTTGAGGGCGAGCTGGTGTTCGACAGCAGCAAACCCGATGGCACACCGCGCAAACTGCTGGACACCTCCAAAATTAATGCCATGGGATGGCAAGCCCATATCGACTTGCAGCAGGGCTTGAAGGATGCCTATCAAGCCTTTTTGGGTCGGTCGTGATGGTACAAAATCTCAAGATCCTCATGGTTTCTCTCGACTACCCACCCTCCCCGGGCGGTATCGCGGCGCATGTCTATGAATTGTGTCAAGCGATGGTCGCACAGGGCCACGACATACATCTACTCACCAAAGCGGGTGGACTTGATCAAGATCAGAAAAACCTGACCTTACATGAGCTACCCCCGCGTCTGATTGGTCCCCTATATGGTCTAACAATTAACCGCCACATGAATCGGCTTGTCCGCGACCTGGCGCCAGATATCATTCATATTCACGGCATGCGGCCGCTCGAGTTTTTGTCTCCCAAACCCATCCCGATTGCTTACACCAATCATACGTCCGGTTATCTCAAACGTATTAAAAAAGGTGGCTACCGCATTGCAAAGCTCAAACGCCTGTTTAAGCGACCGAATTTATTTCTGGCTCCCAGCGAAGAGCTACTGGAGATACCTTTCGACATTCTGGCGCCTAAAATATTTATCCCCAATGGGGTCGTGGCCGAGAGGTTTACGCGAAATGCTGCCGCCCGCAAGAAATTACGCCAAGAGCTGGGCTACAGCGATGATGACATTGTCGCAATTGTAACGCGTCGGCTTGTCGAAAAAAATGGTGTAGCTTTTCTCGCCGATGCAATGGCATCGATTAAAAACCCGAACCTTAAACTTTTGCTGATTGGCGATGGCCCTGAGGCAGATAAGGTTCGCGGACAACTCGAACAAAATTTCACAGGTCGCTACCACATGCTCGGGTCAATGACGCACGACGTCATCGTGCCATATTATAGCGCCGCCGATCTAACAATATTGCCGTCCTTGATGGAGGCAACGAGCATTAGTTGCCTCGAAGCAATGGCGGCAAGCCTCCCCGTCATAGCAACACATGTTGGCGGCCTACCCGTACTTGTTCAGCCACATGAAAATGGCCTATTGTGCCCGCCAGCGGATCCGCTGGCTTTAGCGCAAACTCTGGATGAAGCGTTAAGTTTGAATCTCGTAAAAATGGGACTAGCATCGCGCCAAAAAGTTGAACAAAATTTTATCTGGTCGCGAATTGCGAGCATCACAACTGATGCTTACAGGAGTGTAATATGAAAAAAATACTCATCGTCTTTGGCACGCGCCCTGAGGCCATTAAGATGGCGCCGGTCGTTAAGGCGTTGAAACAGCCGCATCTTGAAACCCGTGTCTGCATCACGGCTCAGCACCGCGACATGCTCGATCAAATTCTTGAAATTTTCGACATTGAGGCGGATTACGACCTCAACCTCATGCGACCCGGGCAAAATCTGTATGACATAACAACTGGTGTGTTAATGGGGCTACGCGACGTATTGACCGAATTCCGTCCCAATGTCGCGCTTGTGCATGGCGATACAACTACCAGCATGGCAACTGCGCTAGCCTGTTTTTATGAGCAAGTTTCCGTGGCACATGTCGAAGCGGGACTTCGAACATATGACCTGCAAGCGCCATGGCCGGAAGAGGCCAATCGCCAGATTACCGCGCGCTTGGCAAAATATCATTTCGCCCCGACCCAAACCAGCGCGGCCAACCTTCGTAGTGAACACATTCCTGAAGATAATATTGTCATAACCGGTAATACCGTCATCGACGCCTTGTTGATGATGCGGCAGAAAATTGACGAAGACGACGAACTCGCAGAGACCTTGACACAAACTGTAATGCAATTTGGCTATGATGTTCAGCGCGCCCGAAAACGCGTCCTCATCACGGCCCACCGGCGAGAAAATTTTGGTGATGGCTTTCAAAATCTGTGTGAAGCCATTCGTGATCTCGCCGACCGTTTTAGTGATGTTGACTTTATTTACCCAGTTCACCTCAACCCAAATGTTAGAGCGCCGGTGCAAAAGATTTTGTCAGGCCGCGATAATATTTTCCTGATTGAGCCATTAGACTATGCCTGTTTTGTTATGATGCTTGATCGCGCCCATATCGTCTTGACGGACTCGGGCGGCATCCAAGAAGAGGCTCCCAGTTTTGGCAAGCCTGTTCTCGTTATGCGCCGTACGACCGAACGCCCAGAAGCGGTCGAGGCCGGGACGGTGCGACTGGTCGGGACGGATAAAACAAAAATATTCGATGAAGTGTCGCGACTTTTAAATGACGAAGCCGCCTATAAAGATATGTCGCGGGCGCATAATCCGTATGGCGACGGCAATGCGGCCCAGCGAATTCGCGAATTTCTTGAAAAAACCATATAGGCTCAACATGACCCAGCAAAAAGATAAACTCTGGACATCGAACGGGTGGCTCTTATTCGGGCTTTTTTTCTTACTGGCGCCGTTCATCACGATAGCCGTGAAAGGTGTAGTCATCCTGCTCGCTCTAGCTGGCATTATGGGCCTGGCCTTAACGCGGTCCTGGAACCCCCAGAGCTGGCTTCCGCCGTTAGCCCCTTTCAGCCTCGGTTATCTTTTTCTCGCCTTCGCTTTAATCAGCGTTGCTTGGTCACCCAATCTAGAAGGGAGCCTGACCTCCTTTGCCAAATTAAGCGCAAGCCTTATTTTTACATTTTTAGCCTTGCACGCCGTCACCCGACTTACAGCCTCGCCGCGCAACGAGACATATAAAAACATTCTCAGCCTGACGCTGATCGTCACGATCTGGATCAATTTACTGATCGCGCCATGGCCCTATTACGGCCCGAGCTTAGATGCCTTTCTAATCGGCCAGACAGGGCAAAACTTGTCCGGTCTGACGGGATATGATTTCGAACTGGTGCGACAGGTCAACCGCGCGCTCACCATTCTCGCCATCCTTTTATTTGTGATTGGGCCATATGAAATGGCGCAACGGCCAAAACTATTTGTTCTTACTTGTGTCGGCTTTTTAATCGCCACAATTTTTTCCGACAGCCAAACCGCTGTTCTCGCCTTTTTGCTGGGCATTGGGGGATATGCCGTTGCTCTGATTTCGCTTCGTTTACTGCAAAACCTGATCCTCGCCTGCCTCGCGATTGGTCTCGTCGTCGCGCCCTTGCTGTTCGGGGGGCTGGACAGCACACGCACAATCACCGACCTTGTTCCTTCAGAAGTCGACCGTTTGGCATCAGTCGACACAAGGCTACATATTTACCGCGTATTTGGACAAGAGAGCCTCAACAATCCCTATTTCGGCCATGGGTATTACAGCAGCAAAGACTATCATCCCACCGAGATCGTCCGCTATCTCGATGAGATGGAAGCAGCTGGCGGGAGCGCCGTGCATATCGCCTCATCGCGGCAATATGGAACCATCGCCGCTCACCCGCACCAGATTTTTTTGCAGGTCGTGTTTGAATTTGGGTTTCTAGGGGCCCTGCTGTTTTGGTTTGCCTGCGCGCAGACAATCAGAGCAATTTCCAACCGCATAAGCCCTGAAGCACAAGCCTGGTTTTTGGCCTCGCTGGGGCCAATTTTTGCGCAAACCCTATTCGGCTACAGCTTGTGGCAAAGCTGGCTTTTGGCCACGCTTGGTCTTTGCGTCCTGCTCGGTAATATATTTTGGGTTAATCGCGACCCCGAAGTAAGCGCGTAGGCGTCAGTTTTTAAGCCCCAAGAGAGGGGAAATTTGCGGCAGTTTCCGGACGATTTTCAATAATACAGCCAACGTCGCAAATAAACCGTGGCTTCGAGCCACTGTCCAGTCCTCATAAGC
>JAYODZ010000115.1:0-347 GCA_038106515.1 Rhodobiaceae bacterium | reverse complement strand
AGTTCGCAAAGCCCGTGTTGCTTATACCGCCGGTGCGCATATGAACGAAATCCATCGGAATATAATGGACTTTGTATTTACCGCTTCCGAAAGCCCGCAATATAAAATCGTAATCGCCCGAGATCTTATAAGCTATATTGAATCCACCAAGTTCCTCGTAGAGCGCGCGGCGCACAAAAACGCTTGGATGCGGTGGCATCCACCCCCAGCTTAGAGCCGCGGCCGAAAAACTACCAGCACGCCAACGACGTATAACGCGCGCTTCATTCCGCGCCGAAACATAACGCAAATCGCCATAAACAATGTCGATATCAGGGTTATCGCGAAAGGCTTGCACAACATTGTGC
>JAYODZ010000114.1:0-5787 GCA_038106515.1 Rhodobiaceae bacterium | reverse complement strand
TAATAATGCTTCGGTGGATATTCAAACTTGTGCATGGACGGCTGACACCGGCGATAATGAGCTTAAGGTGAACTGGCGTGACGACGAATTTGATGCTGCGCAAAAAGCTTTTTACTATGTCCGCGTTTTGGAAAATCCTACCTGTCGTTGGTCGACTTGGGACGCAATGCGGGCAGGTGTTATGCCGCGTGCGGGCGTGCATGTGACTATTCAGGAGCGAGCCTATTCGTCACCGATTTGGGTTGACTAAGACCGCCGCGCGATCTGTCCGAAGACAAGACCGCCTGCAAAACCCGAAATCATTACGGCGACAATGACGGGGCCTGGGTCTAGCGCATAGCCGCTCGACAGGGCAATCCCGATGGTCACGCTACCGGCGGCAATGAGGCCAGCTAAAGTTGCCATATGCTCGGGCGTGCGCGCGAATAAGCGGGCGCAGGCGGCTGGAATAATCAGCAGTGAGGTGATTAGCAAAATACCAACGAGCTGAATGGACACAGCAACCAGCGCCGCCATCAGCAGCATCAGCAGTGCTTCATAACGTTTTGTATGGACGCCTTCGGCTAGCGCCAGATCCTCGCTGGTGACCATTAAAATAAGCCCCGGCCATATGCGGATAAGTAGCGCTAAGCCCGCTACTGCACCGAAGATAAGAATGCCAGTGGAGGTCGCTGTAACACCATCGAGGCTACCGAGTAAATAATCATGCATATCAACCTCACCGACGCCCATCAGTGCCATGGCGATAATACCAAAGGCGAGCGTAGCATGCGCCAAAAGGCCAAGCAGTGTATCAATGGCGAGAAGTTTGCGTTGTCGTAAAACGACAAGAAAAAATGCGAAGCCAAGCCCGACTAAAAGTATCGAAAGTTCCGACATGATGTCCAACAAGATGCCGAGCGCAATACCCAAAAGGGCGCTATGGCCGAGACCGTCGCCGAAGTAAGCCATCCGCCGCCAAACCACGAAACATCCGAGCGGGCCGGCGATCAGGGCGAGGGCGAGCCCCGAAATAAGAGGTAACAAACTGGCGCTCATTATTTACCCTCGTGATTGTGATGACTGTGATCGTGATCGTCATGGCTGTGATCGTGATCATGCGGGTAGACAGAAATCAGCCTTGCCATATCCTCGCCGAACAAGGAAATGAATTCAGGGTCACGCGCTACGGCCTGTGGTTCGCCCGAGCAACAAACATGCTCGAATAGGCAGACAACTTTGCGGGTGGAACTCATCACGAGATGCAGATCATGCGACACCATTAAGATCGCAATCTTGTGGCGCTCATATATTTTTTGCATCAAGGCATAAAGATTGAGCTGTCCCCGCATGTCGAGATTTTGCGCTGGCTCGTCGAGGATTAACAACTCGGGCTTGTGATGCAGTGCCCGCGCTAGCAAGACGCGTTGCCGTTCGCCGCCCGATAAGGCCGTCATGGGCACGTCCAACAACGCCTCAATACCAGTTTCTTGCACGATCGCGTCCTGCAACGGGGCACGGCCTTTGCTCAGGGTCAAAAAGCGGCGGACGCTCATCGGGAGCGAGGGGTCGAGGTTAATCGTCTCGGGAACAAAGCCGAGCCGCAAATTGGGCTTTTTACGAACCACGCCGCTGTCGATTTTTTCGAGGCCCAAAAGCGCTTTTAACAGCATGGATTTACCTGCACCATTGGGGCCGATCAGGGTGACGAAGTCATCCTCGTCGAGGCGCAAAGAGACATTCGACAATATTGTCCGTCCACTGCGCGATAGACAGATATTTTCGCCCTCTAACAGGCTGTGCGGGGTTACCATGTGTAGCCTCTGTATACGCTAGGCGGATTTTTTTTGCGCGAGCATTTCGCCCATACGCTGCCAGACCAAATTCACCGCTTTTATCGGACGTACCATAACTTTAAAATCGTCAATCAGTCCATCTTCATTGACGTGGATCATGTCGATTCCGTTGACAAATAGACTATCCATTTGGCAGGTGAATTCCAGCACTATATTGGCTCCGTCAACAACCTCGCGGACATATTGAAATTGCGTGTCACTAAAAATACTGTTGGCGGCGCGCAAATACAGGCAGACGATCTCGCGCCCTTTTTGCGGCGAGTGCACCACGGGAGAGTGAAACACAACATCTTCTGTCAGAAGGCTTTCAAGATCTGACATGTCACCGCTCTGCATTTGATCATGCCACTTATGCAAGAGGGACTGTGCGATGGCGTTTGGCATGAGAGATCTCCTTCGCGCTGTTATTCGGTGGCCTGTTGGTGGTGTGCCGCTGGTGCGTAGCTGTAGCAACTATCATCAAAACGGCCGACATAGGTTTCATATTGGTGCGGGAAATCAGGCCAGTTATTGGTGATCTTACCATTTTCCAGTTTGTACCAGCTGCCGCATCCCTGTGCCCAGACCGAGGTGTCCAATCGCCGTGTGACATAGCTGATGAACTCTTGCAACTTACCTTCATCGACCTCCATGGCTTGCGCTTGTTTTTTACCAAGCGAGGCCAAGGCGCCCAAAATATAACGGATCTGAACTTCCATCATGAAAATAATCGAATTGGTTCCGAGATTGGTATTCGGGCCATACAGCATGAACATATTGGGGAAGTTGGGCACAGTGATGCCGAGATAGGCCTCGGCGCCTTCACGCCAGTATGTGTTCAAGTCCATTCCATCGCGGCCGGTAATGGTCATCGGCGCGAGAAAGCCGGTGCTTTCAAAGCCAGTGCCGTAAATAATAATATCGAATTTATGGTGCTTGCCGTCATTTGTATTAATGCCGTCGGCAACGATCTCCTTAATGCCGCTGGTTTCAAGCGTCACATTATCGCGCATTAAGGCTGGATAATAATCATCCGAGATCACGATCCGTTTACACCCCAAGGGGTAATCAGGCTTCAGAGCCTTGCGCAGCTCAGGTTTTGTGACTTGCGTGTCGAATTGCTCTTGGATTCGGTCTTCAATCGATCCGGTGAGGCGTAAGAATTTGACCAGCATCGGAATATCTGGCAGCTCATTGAAGGGCAAGAAATTGCTCTCGAGAAGCCAAAAAATCAGGCGGCGATAAAAGCGGCGAAAGCCAGGGACATATTTAAAAAGAAATTTATGAACGCTTGAATAAGGTTTATCTTCGCGCGGTACAATATGACAGGCCGAGCGTTGAAACACCGTCATATGGTCGGCTACCTTGGCAACTTCTGGGATAAATTGTGCCGCCGAAGGGCCATTGCCAATGATCGCTATTCGCTTATTTTCAAGGTCGTGCTGATGTTCCCAGCGCGCCGAATGGAAAATCGGCCCCTTGAAGCGTCCCGCGCCAGCAAAATGTGGGATTTTGGGACGGTTTAGCTGACCGAGCGCAGTGACCAAAATATCGGTCTCGAACTGATCGCCAGCAGTTGTTTCTACCAGCCACCGCCCGCTGACATCGTTAAAGGTTGCGGCAGCGATCTCCGTGTTGAAGCGCGTCTTATCGTAGAGGTTGTATTTAACTCCTAGCTCAGTGATGTAGTTGAAAATCTCATCGCGCTCTGGAAACATTTTTGTCCAGTGAGAGCGCCCTTCAAAAGAAAAAGAATAGAGATGCGAGGGGACATCGCAGGCGCAGCCCGGATAGCTATTGTCGCGCCACGTGCCGCCCAAATCGTTCTCTTTTTCAATAATTTCGAAATTTGTATGCCCATGCCGCAAAAGCTGCATTGCCATGCCCATGCCGCCAAAGCCACTGCCGATTATTGTCACATGCTTGTCTTGAACAGATTGTAAATTCACGACTTCCCCCCGTCTTGCTTGCCTCGACGCCAAGCTTTGTGACCTTAGTTTAGCCACACGATAAAACTGCGCAAGATACTAACTGTCGCAACCAAAGGGCTTTACGGATGGCAAATTTATTTTACAGTATAGCCACATACAGGGAGAGAATTATGGGTCATCCAACACTGAACTCAAAGCAAGGTGCAATTGTTAATATCGTGGCGCTCGGCCTGATCGTGGCTGGCGTGAGTTTGGGTCTTGGCGGACTATCTAACTCGGTCGATATGGCAAGAATTGGCGGTGCGGCGCCGAGCCAAGATATTGGGCAAATTGATAGTCAGCGCATTGTCGAAGCCGATGCCGAGCCGGGCAATTGGTTGGCTTATGGGCGTACCTATTCTGAGCAACGCCACTCGCCGCTCACCCAAATTACCAAAGATAATGTGTCTGCGCTGTCGCTGGCGTGGTCAAAAGATATGTACACCAATCGTGGGCTTGAGGCGACGCCGATCGTGGTCGACGGCATCATGTATTTTACCGGCTCATGGTCGATTGTTTATGCGGTCGATGCCAAAACTGGCGAGGAATTGTGGTCTTATGACCCAGAAGTGCCTGGTGAATGGGCTCGTAAAGGCTGTTGCGATGTCGTCAATCGCGGTGTCGCAGTTTATGAAGGAGCGGTTTACGTCGCCAGTTTCGATGGTCATTTGATCGCGCTTAATGCTGAGACTGGGGCGCCGATTTGGAAGGTCAATACGCTGATCGATCGGAGCCGCGATTACACCATCACGGGGGCGCCTCGGGTTGCTAATGGCTTGGTTTATATTGGAAATGGTGGGGCTGAATATGGCGTGCGTGGCTATGTTACGGCCTATGATAGCAAGACTGGCGCTCAAGTCTGGCGGTTCTTCACTGTACCAGGCGATCCTGCTGTGCCGGTCGAGAATGCCGCGCTCGAGGATGCCATGCCGACTTGGAAGGGCGGCGAATGGTGGAAGATCGGTGGCGGCGGCACTGTTTGGAATTCGATCGTTTACGATCCAGATACAAATCTTCTTTATCTCGGGGTAGGTAACGGGTCACCATGGACCCGCTCGATCCGTTCTCCTGGCGGCGGTGATAATCTTTACCTATCCTCGATCGTCGCGCTTGATGCCGCGACCGGTGAAAAGCGCTGGCATTACCAGACGACCCCCGGTGATACATGGGATTACACCGCCGTGCAGGACATGATGCTGGCCGATCTCGAAATCGATGGTGTGCAGCGCAAAGTCATTATGCAGGCGCCGAAGAACGGCTTTTTCTATGTACTCGACCGCGCCACGGGCGAGCTGTTGCGCGCTAATCCTTATGTAACCGTCAATTGGGCGAGCCACATCGATATGAAAACAGGGCGCCCTGTCGAGAATAAGGACAAGGATTTTAATGCTGCGGGCGAGTCGAAATGGGTCTTGCCCGGGCCGCTCGGTGGGCATAATTGGATGGCCATGTCATACAACCCTAATACGGGGCTGGTTTACATTCCAACTATTGAGAACCCGTTGGTTTATGATGTCGATCACGACTTCAAAGCGACGGGAAAATTCAAATATCAACCTGGCGGCTGGAATACAGGTATTGAGTTCGGGCGGATCTTAGAGCTACTCGGGGCTCACGCTGATATGCCAGCGCCGAAAGGGTATCTGACGGCCTTTGATCCGTTGACTGGGAAAACCCATTGGGTGAAAGGTCATGGTACGCATTGGAATGGAGGTACTTTGTCGACCGAGGCGGGGCTCGTGTTCCAAGGCAATGGTGATGGTTATTTTGTGGCTTATGACGCAACTACAGGCAAAGAGCTGTGGAAGGTGAATACCTATACCAGCATTATTGCGCCTCCCATTACCTTTATGGTTGATGGTGAGCAATATGTCTCGATCCAAGTCGGCTCGGGTGGGGCCTCGATTGTTGAAGGCGCGGCGGGCATGCCGGCCTCGGCCAAATATGGTAATTTCGGTCAAAACCTGGTCTTTAAACTTAATGGTGGCGGCACGATTGAAGAG
>JAYODZ010000113.1:3936-5875 GCA_038106515.1 Rhodobiaceae bacterium | reverse complement strand
GATTTCTCGATAATAGTTCGCATACAAACCTCTCTGTGCCGCTTTGCGGCGCGGCCATCGCCTCCACTCCCCGCTCGCCGTTAGAGGTTACCGAGAAGCCTTCTTCCAGTTTATGGGCACAGCTCGCCGATGCATTCGCAGAGACGATATTTATGGCGCAAGAACGGGGCGTAACGCCCCATTTTTAAGCCACGAATCAGGCCCCAAATTTCCCGAAAACTATAGCAGAATTCAGCGCTAATGGTGAAATGATTTACCGCGAAAAGACTGGAAAACTTCTAGTTTTCAAGCATTCTGCGCAACAAATCGACATCCTCATCAAGAGCGGGATCTTCGCCCCGCAATTGTTCGATTTTTTTCACCGCATGAATAACCGTCGTGTGATCGCGACCGCCAAATTTCCGTCCGATTTCCGGCAAAGACCGGGTCGTCAGCTGTTTCGACAAATACATCGCGATTTGGCGAGGACGGGCAATCAAGCGCGACCGACGCGCCGACAACATATCACCGATGCGGACATTGAAATATTCCGCGACCCGACGTTGAATTTCATCGATCGTGATACGGCGCTCAGAGGCACGCAGCAGATCGCGGAGCACATCTTGCGCCACATCCAGCGTAATCGGACGCCCAACAAAGGCGGCATAGGCCACGACGCGGTTCAAGGCGCCCTCGAGCTCGCGCACATTATTGGTGATGCGTTGCGCAAGGAACTCCAACACCGTGCGCGGCACGGTAATTTGGTCCCCCCGGGCCAAGAATGTATCGGCTTTCGACTGCAAAATTCCCAAGCGAAGCTCGTAATCGGTCGGGTGAATATCGGCTACCAGGCCCCAGCCGAGACGCGAGCGAATTCGCTCTTCAATGCCTTGCAAGTCGGACGGCGAGCGATCGGCAGAAATTACCACTTGGCGATTATGGTCAATCAAGGCGTTGAAAGTATGAAAGAACTCTTCCTGCGTAGAATCCTTGCCAGCGATAAATTGAATATCGTCGATCATCAGCACATCAACTTCACGGAATTGCTGCTTAAACGCCATAGTATCTTTAAACCGCAAGGCGCGAATGAACTGATACATAAATTTTTCGGCCGAAAGATAGAGGATCGTTCGGTCGGGGTGCAGGCGGTTAATCTCCCAAGCAATGGCGTGCATCAAATGCGTTTTGCCGAGGCCAACGCCACCATAGAGAAACAAGGGGTTAAAGCCGACAGCCTCATTTTCTGCCAGACGGCGAGCCGCGGCATGCGCCAGCTCGTTGGATTTGCCAACGATAAAATTATCGAAAGTAAAACGAGGGTCGAGCGGCGCGCCCATATCATGGCGGATTGCCTTACGCCCTTCAACGGAGGGCAGTGGGGCCGCTGCCGCACGACGCTCGGTCATTTGCGGCAAGCGGCTCGGCGGCGCCTTTTGCACCCGCGTTTGCGGCGCCTGGGGCGCCCATTCGGGTTGCAGATCTATATCGATCCGTTTCACACCGGCATCTTCCGCCTTCCAATAGTCAAGAATGCGGGTCAGATAATGCGCCTCGATCCAGCTCCGCACGAAACGGGTCGGAACCTGCAGGGTGACGCGGCTTTTGGTTTTGCCTTGAACGGTCAGCGCCTTAAACCAGCTATTGAATGTCGCCTCACCAAGCTCAGCGCGCAGTCGCGACTTGACGCGATGCCACTGGCGCTCGAGAGCCGCGACCTCATCATTTTCGGGGACTGCTTTATCTACACCCGTATCTGTATTTTCTATCCGATCCACGTCTTCCCGATCCATTAATCTGCGCCCCTAAAAACCACTTTGCCCGTTACGCTTGCCGCCAAGGTAAACCATCAAATTTCCAGCCATTGACGGTGCCACGATGGCCCGCCGCATTGGCATCCCCCTCAAAGCCGCCAGCAACATTATAGGCTTGCTGAAAACCACAAACCGCCAAAGCCCGCGCC
>JAYODZ010000113.1:0-3926 GCA_038106515.1 Rhodobiaceae bacterium | reverse complement strand
CCGAGCGCGCTCCAGACCGGCACAATAAAAACACTGGCGCATGGCGATCACTGATCTGCGTCTGCGCCACATCGGCGAAGCCAGCATTTTTCTCCATGGTTGGAAAAATCTGCCACTCAATCGCCAGAAATTGTTCCGCCGGCAATACCGGCACCCCGACAAATTGCCACTCGGCCCTGGTTCGCACGTCTATCAAGCGCGCTTGGCTGTTCTCGGCGAGCGATGCAAAAGCAGTTTGGGGAGAGACATGGCCGGCGAAACCTTCGAAAGCTATATTCAGAATTTCAATGCCAGCCATAGTTCAATATCCCGAACTTTTCTCATTCATTTTAAGAGTTTTGGAACGAAGCAGATGCCGCTCCAACTGCGCCCCTCAGCCTAAATCCAGACCCGTTATCGACAAAAATATTTTACTCAAGGAATTGATATTACTTGATAAAACCTATCTCTACCTGGTCGAACTTAGCTGCGGAAAGCAGTCTCGTACTATACGAACACCAAGACGAAAAATGCAACGGGAAGGAAACAAGAACATAAGTCAAAAATTTCAGTTCGCCGCAAAGTTAAAATTTTTTCGCTTAAAAATCTTATGTTTGGGTCGCAAGATTTTTTAAAAAAAAATGAAAAAAATTTTAAAAAAAAAAACGGCCCCTACAGGGGCCGTCTTCAAAACCTATTAGAAGTGTCAGATTAACCCAACGCGCCTACACGTTTCGCGAGGCGCGAAATTTTGCGCGAGGCTGTCCGCTTGTGCAGCACACCTTTTTGCGCCGCGCGCATCAATTCGGGTTGCACGTCGCGCAACGCTTGTGCAGCCGACTGCTTCTCACCTGAAGCAATCGCTTCTTCTACTTTGCGCAAAAACGTTCTGACACGGCTCACGCGGCTTTTATTGCGCTCCGTGCGACGTGCGATCTTACGAACCATTTTCTTGGCAGATCTTGTGTTTGCCATCGTATTCCCACCTAACTGGACAATAGAATTTCCTCCGCCAAAGGGCGGATATTGGGCGGTTTATAGGCCTTAGGCCGCGTCACGTCAACAGCTAAATCGGCGCCGTCAACTAGCGATGCGAGAACTTGGCAGGCCGCTTCTCAACAAAAGCCGCCATACCCTCGGTCTGGTCGTCAAACGCGAACAGCGAGTGGAAAACGCGCCGCTCGAAACGCACCCCTTCCGACAAGGTCGTTTCATAAGCCCGATTAACACATTCCTTAGCGATCATCGCCGATGGCAGAGATTTTGCGGCAATGGTTTCGGCCACTTTGAGCGCTTCGGCAAGCAATTGATCGGCGGGGATGATGCGGCTCACTAGGCCCGAGCGTTCGGCTTCTTCGGCATCCATCATGCGGCCGGTAAGACACATATCCATAGCTTTCGATTTGCCAACAAAACGCGTTAAACGCTGTGTGCCGCCGGAACCAGGAATAACCCCGAGATTAATTTCAGGCTGGCCAAATTTCGCCGTATCGGCCGCGAGGATAAAATCACACATCATGGCCAGCTCGCAACCGCCGCCAAGGGCATAGCCCGCGACGGCGGCAATAATAGGTTTGCGCATCCGCGACACTGCTTCCCAATTGGCGGTAATGAAGTCTTCAGTCAAAACGTCAATATAATTTTTGCTTTGCATCTCCTTGATGTCGGCGCCGGCGGCGAAGGCCTTTTCCGAGCCCGTCAACACCACGCAGCCAATATCTGGATTGGCGTCAAAACCTGTAACGGCGTCGGTCAACTCGTCCATTAAAGCGGCGCAAAGCGCATTTAGGGCTTGCGGCCGGTTAAGCTTAATCAGGCCAACGCGCCCTTGTGTTTCAACGATTATATTTTGGTAATCCATCTTATCCTCCTCAACCGCCAGACCCTGCGTCGGCCTGTTTGCTGGTTTTGTTTCTGTCCCAAAAGTCCTACTAGGCCGAACTCGTCTAGGCAAGCCCCTCGCGACCAAACGCGGGCAAGATCATGCGGTGAGATGTTATTTTTGGCATTGTCCGCAATAAAAACTCGACCGCCCCGCTTGCACGATCCGGCGAATGGTGCCGCCGCACCCGTCTCGGCTGCACGGCGCATCAGCACGATCATAGACCGCGAAACGATGCTGAAAGTAACCGAGCGAACCATCTTCATGCTTAAAATCGCGCAAGGTCGAACCGCCCGCTGCGATAGCCTCTTCGATCACGGCAATAATCGCTGGCACAAGGCGGGCTAAACGTTGCGTGCCGATTGTGCGCGCCTGACGACGCGGCGAAATGCCAGCGCGAAACAACGCCTCGCAAACATAAATATTACCCAGCCCAGATATCACCCTTTGATCGAGCAAGGCGGATTTAATCGGCGTCTTCTTGCCCGCGAGGCGCGGCGCCAGAATTTCGGGGGTCAAATCGGCATCGGGTTCCGGGCCCAAATTTTTCAGACCTCGATAGCGCGCCAGTTCGGCGGTCGAGAGCAAGTCCATAAAGCCAAATCGGCGCGGGTCAATATAAACAATACGAGTGGCATCATCGAGCTGTAAAATCAAGTGACGATGCGCGCCGCCATCGGCTTGATTGTGAAATTGCCCCGGTTGTGTTGAGCTTTGCTCCCGCTCAATAGCGAACCGACCGGTCATGCCCAAATGCGATAGCCAAACCATATCGACACCAGCGCGGGTTTTAATATGGATCAGCAAATATTTGGCACGGCGGTCGAGGCGCGTAATCAGAGCGCCCTGCAACTGATCGGCAAATTGATCTGGAAAAGGAAAGCGCAAGTCTGGACGCTGTTGGTCAACCGTCGCGATACGGCGCTGGGTCATAGCAGGTTCTAGGCCGCGCCGGACCGTTTCAACTTCAGGAAGCTCGGGCATAGGTTGTTATAGCGTAAGCCCGCGGCCAGCAATAGCGCAAAGCATGATTGCCTTGTGGCCTTTAAACAGTTTTTCGGCTATCGTCCGGCCATGACTGACAAAGCCACAGATCAAGAGGCGGAGCTCGCCGATTTCGGATTTAACAAAATCCCTGCCGCAGAAAAGGCCAGGCGGGTACGGGCGGTTTTTGACCAAACCGCCGAAAAGTACGACATTATGAATGATGTACTATCGGCTGGACTGCATCGGCTGTGGAAGGCACATCTCATTGCGCGGCTGCCCTTGCATCACGATCGACGCCCGATTGCCATGCTCGATGTCGCGGGCGGCACCGGCGATATCGCTTTTAAAGCGCTCGAGACGAAAGCAGGGCGCAGCGGCTGTCTCGGCATTTCACTTTTGGATATTAACGAGGAAATGTTGGCCGTCGGGCGCAAAAATGCGCAAAGCCGCGGTTGCGAAAGCCAACTCGAATTTATCGCCGGCGATGCCGAAAAATTGCCCTTTGCCGATGCCAGCATGGATATCTACACGATTTCCTTCGGCATTCGAAATGTAACGCATCGTGCGCGCGCACTCGCCGAGGCGAACCGCGTGCTGAAGCCAGGTGGCATTTTCGCCTGCCTCGAATTTTCGCAACTGCCCAACAAACTATTGCAACGCGCCTATGATGCTTATTCCTTCGCTATCGTCCCGAAGCTAGGGCAATTGATTTCCAATAACGCTGCCTCCTACGAATATCTCGTCGAGAGCATTCGTATGTTCCCAAAGGCGGAGGATTTTGCTTCGGAAATACGCGAAGCTGGCTTTGCCCGCGTCCGCTTTGAACATTTAAGCGCGGGCATTACAGCGGCGCATTTTGGCTGGCGGAAATAGTTGTGAAGATTGGCGGTTTTTTTAGGCTGTTTCGAATGGCGCGTATTTTATTGGCGCAAGACAGTCTTTTGCCGCCCAATTTTAAAACTGAAGCGCCGCTCTTGTTGCGCGCCATGCGTGCGGTTCTGACTATCGGCGCGCCGCGCTTCGACAGCGATCAACGTGGCACTGCACTGTCATCGCGGATTGCAAAATTGGGCCCGAC
>JAYODZ010000112.1:0-5941 GCA_038106515.1 Rhodobiaceae bacterium | reverse complement strand
CGCGGGAAATATGCGTTATTGCCGAGATTTTGATAGGCGCGGAAAAAGAAAACCTGAATGCAGACCTGCCCGCCTTGTTTCGTGACCGCTAGAATATCGGCATTTGCGATATCGTCTGACTGAATATTATTGTCGGACTGAATATAGGTGAGGGCGCGAATACGATCGCGCGCTTCCGCCGCTGCCTCGAAATTGAGGGTGTCACTAGCCTGTTGCATTTTCTCCAGCAGACTATTTTGAATATCACGACTTTTGCCGCTCAAAAAAGCACGGGCATCGCTAACCAGTTCGGCATAATCGGCGGCGTCAATTTCTTGCGTACATGGAGCGCTACAGCGTTTGATCTGATACAACAAGCACGGGCGTTGGCGGTTTTCTAAAACTGTATCGCTGCACGAGCGAAGCAGAAATGCGCGTTGCAAAGTCTTCATGGCGCGATTAACCGCTGAGGCGGATGCAAAGGGGCCAAAATATTGGCCCGGGCGACGATGCTGGCCGCGGTGCTTGGTGAGTTGCGGCACAGCATGATCGTCGGCCAACAGAATATAGGGGAAGGACTTATCGTCGCGCAGTAGAATATTGAATTGCGGTTTGAGCTTCTTAATCAGATTGGCTTCTAAAAGAAGCGCGTCGGTTTCGGTCGGTGTCCGCGTAAATTCCATATCCCGCGTCAGCCCGATCATGCGTTGGATCCGATTGGAATGGCCGCGCGCGCGTGTATAGGACGATACCCGATTTTTTAGATTTTTGGCTTTGCCGACATAGAGAACCGTCGCATTGGCATCCAGCATTCGATACACCCCAGGCGCCGATGGTAGGGTCTTGACCTTGGTGGCGATTAAGTCGCGGCCTATGGGGGTCGGCTGATCTTCCATTAAATTTCAGTCCTCTAACACCGTATTGTGATGCGTCTGGTATAAAAATACATAAAGCTGAGGCTGCAAGCCATAATTTGCGCAGAAAAGTTAGGAATTCTCTCCACGGGATATGTTGATAACTATGTTGATAGAAAACAATATTATCGTCCAAGTTGTTGTTTTTTAAAGCCCGAAACCAGTTTGCTCAATAATTAGGCATAGTCTATATATCATTGATTTTATTATAAAAAACAAAATCAAGGGCAGTAAAAAAATTTTTTTTTCTTTGTTTTTCTTACTTTACAAAAATGTGAAATTTTGGCAGATCGCCTGTGCACAACTCAAGTTTTAAGAAAAATATATATTTTTCATTATCTTATGTGATTTTGGTGGACAAAAATTAGCGCTGATGGCGCTCAATTTCGATACCGACGGCGGCCGCTTCAGCGATGGCATCTGGCTTTTCGACGCTGACTCGAACCATTAAAATGCGGTGGTCGCGTAAGATTGTACGGGCGATGTCCTCGGCGAGGGTTTCGACTAGCTCGATATGACCAGCATTGACCAAGTCTTTAATCTGCCGGCACAGCGTCTCGTAGCACACGACCTCGGAAATTTGGCTCGGTGACACGCCTTGTTCTTTGACCGCAACGTTGACGTCGATAGCTATTGTCTGCTTTTGCGCGCGCTCATGCGGGTGAATGCCGATCGAGGCCATGAGTTTGAGTTGACGGACAAACACATGCCTTAAGCCGCGCTGGGCGCAAGCATAGTTAAAGGGGGGTTGAGCTATTTGGTTCACTACAATCACTCCTTGACTTGCGTGACGTCGGGGGTCTGCCAAGCGAGGTGCTGACCACCATCAATGGCGAGCATTTGTCCTGTAACAGCTTGCGCCGTCAACAAATACTGCACGGCCTTTAAAATATCCTCTGGCGCGGCGCCGGCACCGAGCGGTACGAGTTTGGCTTGCTTCTCAAATTCCGCCTGATTTTGACGCGGATTGGGAAGCGTTGGCCCAGGGCCGACGGCATTTACCCGAATGCCACGAGGGGCGAGCGCTTGCGCAAAGGTTTGTGTTAACGTCCAAAGGCCCGATTTCGAAACTGTGTAACTGATAAAATCAGGCGTTAGACGCCAGACCCGCTGATCAATAATATTAATAATGCTGTCGCCTGATCTGGCTTGAGCTGCGAAATCACGCATGAGGAGCGCTGGCGCCCTAAGGTTGGTGTTCAGATGCGCGTCCCAACTTGCAAGGTCGAGATCGTCAACCGTATCGCGTTCGAATAGCGAAGCATTATTGATCAGCAAATTAACCGGTCCTAAAGCAGCGCGCGTCGCGGCTATAAGTCCTGCTATCGCTTCGCTATCGGCGAGATCGGCCTGCAGGGAGATGGCCTTTCGCCCGCGCGCCTCGATCTCATCGCGCAAGCTCTCGGCCTCGGTTTTTGATCGGCTGTAATGAATCGCAATATTCCAACCTTGTTCAGCCAGCCCGAGGGCGAGCGTTCGACCAATGCGTCTTGCGGCACCTGTAATGAGACATGTATGAGAAGCGTTCTGCGTCATGGAGCGTTTTGTACCAGAAGTTTGAGGCTCAGGAAATCGAATTGCACGCGGCTACCGTTTTCTGCCGCGCCGCGCCTGCGGCCGTTTCATCGCCTTTGGGTCGAGTTTGACGTTGATGTCACTTTGCCGCGCGAAAGGGTCGTCGGCAATAATCAGCTCGGTTTCTTGCAGTCGCCGAATTTCATCGCGTAGCCGCGCCGCCGTCTCGAATTCTAGATCGGCAGCAGCTTGCATCATTTGTTTCTCTAAGGTTTCGATATGGGTTCGTAAATTATCGCCCATGCGCGGGTCTTCCGCCATGCCCTCAAGCGGCTGGTACGCTCCTGGCGCTGTTATATTCTGGGGCTGGGTTATACCTTCGATTATATCGGCGACCGACTTCTCGATGCCCCGTGGCGTGATGTTGTGCGCGGCATTGTGCTCGAGCTGGCGCTCCCGCCGCCTTTGGGTCTCGGATAAAGCGCGCTGCATTGAGCCAGTTTCTTTATCAGCATATAAAATCACCCGCCCGTTAACATGCCGGGCGGCGCGTCCGATGGTCTGGATCAGCGACGTCTCGGAGCGCAAAAAACCCTCTTTGTCGGCATCGAGAATAGCCACCAGCGAGCATTCCGGAATGTCGAGCCCCTCGCGCAATAGGTTAATGCCAATTAAAATATCGAACACGCCGAGGCGCAGATCGCGGACAATCTCAATCCGCTCCAACGTGTCAATATCGGAATGCATATAGCGAACACGTAAGCCCTGCTCGTGCATATATTCGGTCAGATCCTCGGCCATTTTTTTAGTAAGCGTCGTGACCAAAATACGTTCGCCGCGTTTGACGACTTGGAGGCATTCGTCGAGTAAATCATCAACCTGGTGCCGCGCTGGTCTGATATCGCACACCGGATCCACTAAACCCGTCGGGCGGATCACCTGCTCGACAAATACGCCGCCCGTTTGTTCGAGTTCCCATGGGCCGGGGGTAGCCGACACATAGACGGTTTGTGGCCGCATTAAATTCCATTCTTCGAATTTCATCGGACGATTATCGACGCAACTGGGCAAGCGAAAACCATATTCCGCCAGCGTGGTTTTGCGCTTGAAGTCGCCGCGAAACATGCCGCCAATTTGCGGCACGGTGACGTGGCTTTCATCGACAAAAACAATCGCTTCTTCGGGCAAATATTCAAACAGCGTGGGCGGCGGCTCGCCGGCTTTGCGCCCGGTGAGGTAGCGCGAGTAATTTTCAATGCCAGCGCACGAGCCAACTGCTTCTATCATTTCAATGTCGTAGGATGTTCTTTGCTCTAAACGCTGCGCTTCAAGTAGGCGGTTGGCTTGCGTGAACTCTTGCAAGCGTAGCTGTAAGTCGTTCTTAATTTCTTCGGCGGCCTGCTTCAAAGTTGGTCCTGGTGTGACATAGTGTGAATTGGCGTAGATACGGATTTTTTCTAAATTCGCCTTTTTTTCGCCGGTCAAAGGGTCGATCTCTGTCAGCGCTTCGACCTCATCGCCAAATAATTCAATCCGCCAAGCGCGGTCTTCATAGTGGGCTGGGAAGAGTTCGATCGTATCGCCGCGGACGCGGAAATCTCCGCGGGCAAATCCCAATTCATTGCGGCGATATTGTAGGGCCACAAGATCGGCCAGAAGTTGAGCGCGGGGCAGGGTGCCACCACGCTTAACCTCAAACGTCATGGCGGTATAGCTCTCGACCGAGCCAATGCCGTAAATGCAAGAAACCGAGGCGACAATAATAACATCGTCGCGTTCGAGCAGCGCGCGCGTTGCCGAGTGCCGCATACGATCTATTTGCTCGTTTATATTGCTCTCTTTTTCGATAAATGTGTCTGTCCGCGGGACATAGGCTTCCGGCTGATAATAATCGTAATAGGAGACGAAATATTCCACCGCATTATTTGGGAAAAAGGTTTTAAATTCGCCGTAAAGCTGCGCTGCAAGCGTTTTATTGGGGGCTAGGATCAAGGCCGGTCGATTGGAGCGGGCAATGACCTGCGCCATGGTAAAGGTCTTACCCGATCCCGTTACCCCGAGAAGAACTTGATCGCGATCCTCGGCTGTCAATCCCGACAACAATTCGTCAATGGCGGCTGGTTGATCGCCCGCGGGTGCGAAGGGAGAGACAAATTCAAACGCCTTGCCACCTTCTAATTTCTCGGGGCGCTCGGGGCGATGCGGCCGGAAACGAGCCAATTGCGATGCGCTGAGGCCTGGCTCCGCAATCGGCGGTAGTTCACCCATTCCCGTTAAACTCGACATTGTTCTCTTTTGCACTCTTTTCGCTTCGATGTTAGATTAGCATCAATCTGAGGCGGACAACAGATCGAGCCTAGGCAAACCTATTGGTTTTGGTGAGCGATGTAGCGCGTCCGAAGAAAATGCCCACAAGATGAGAGGCGACGCGAAATTTCGATGACTAAAACCGCAGGTCATGATCGCATTATCAGTTTTGATGCCGAGCAGGCCCGCTCGGTGGAGCGTATGTATTTAACCCCAGACGTGGTTCGCCAACGTGGCCTCACGCTGGATAGTTTGGCCGCTAAGCCCGATGAAAAAATTCTCGATATTGGTGTCGGACCAGGGCTTTTGTTACGCGATATCGCAATGCTGGTCGGCCCGCTTGGCCGCGCTTGCGGGATTGATGTTTCGGCTGCCATGGTGACCATGGCTCAGACCCGTGTTGCAGATTTGACGCAGGCCGAGTGCAAGGCGGGCGATGCCACGGCTTTGCCCTATCCGGATGGCTATTTTGATGCCGTTGTGACGACGCAAGTGCTCGAATATGTCGAGAATATTGATTTAGCGCTATCCGAGATCAACCGCGTTTTGCGTCCTGGTGGACGCTGCGTGATTGTGGATACAGATTGGAACAGCGTTGTGATGAACACGGCGACGCCCGAACGGCTTGAGAAAATGATGCGGGTTTGGGATCGTCATCTCGTGCACCCGTTTTTGCCGTCGCGGTTGCCGCAAGATTTGCGGCGCGCCAAATTTGACTTGATGGCGGCGCAGGTCATTCCGATGTTGCAAATAGGCTGGCAAGCGCACGGCTATATTGGTCACATGTTGCCCGCGATTATCAATTTCATTCGCGGTAATCTAGATGGCACGACGCTGGATGCTGATCAGGTCAATGGCTTCGTCAATGAGCAAGAAAAACTAAAAGAAAATGGTGGCTTTTTCTTTTCCGTAAATCGCTATCAGTTTTTTGCGGTTAAAGCCTCCTAAGGGTGCAATTCCGGTTGAATTCGCGGGTGCTACTCGATAATCTCCAGTCGCATTGCAAAGGGAAAAACCATGTCTTTCATCTCAGATAGTCTTAATCGGGTGCAACCCTCCGCCACCATTGCGGCTACGCAAAAAGCGCGGCAGTTGAAGGCCGAAGGCCGAGACGTTATCGGGCTCGGCGCTGGCGAGCCTGATTTCGATACGCCGGATAATATTAAACAGGCAGCGATTGAGGCTATTCAACGTGGCGAAACCAAATATACGGATGTTGGCGGTAT
>JAYODZ010000111.1:1603-5951 GCA_038106515.1 Rhodobiaceae bacterium | reverse complement strand
TAGAGGCGCCCCTGTAAGGATCCCGAAGACAGATAGGCAAAATAATCTTCGAACGAATCGTTACTCGATTGTCTGTCCATAGCTCCACTCGTTACAACAATACTCTGATATCTGACATACAAGCAATATTCTCAATGATTTACCTCAAAAGAACAAGCGACCTGTAGCGACGGTATAACCGCGGAAAATGCCAAATGGCGCCCGACCGCGCAAACAGCAGTAATAATTGGCGTCCCACATTATTGGGCAAAAGCGCCACTGCCAGCAAAACTTGCGTAACCACCATGGCCCACGCCGCCCCCAACAGTCCGACTTTCGGAACCAGTAGCAGGTTGAGCACGATATTGACGACACCGCCGACAAGACTACGACGCAAAACCAACCCTATTTCTCCGCAGGCTGATAGGTAACGGTTAGAGAAGATAACGAAATAGCCGAATATATTTGCCACCGCATAAACCGTTAGAATGGGGCCAACCCCATCATAAGCTGGGCCGAAAACCAAATGGGTAACATATCCGCCGGCGTAATAACTTGCAAAAATCATCGCGAGAGCCAGAAGCAGTAGTAGAGAAAAAACCATTTGCATGAGAATCGATGACCTCTCATCGGTAACGTCACCAAGCTGCAACATTTTCGGATAGGCCGACGAAATCAGGGCAAAGGGAAGCAAAAAATAAAACTCATTAATACTCACGGCCATGCCGTAAATCCCAGCTTCCGCATCCCCCAGCAAATAGCCGATTACGAGTTGGTCGAAACGCGAATACATAGCAAAAGCGACGAAGGACAAAACCAATGGCAGGCCTTGTTTCAGCATGCTGACCGCCAAATCTCGAGACACAGTTGATAAAAATGAAAAAGCATTTTGCCGTCGATAAGCAATCAAATATCCAATCCCAACGCCGAGCAATTCAAGTGCGAAAACCCAGACAAATGCCAGCAAACTCATTTGCTTAATATAAAGGACAAATTTCACACCCAGCCCGACCGATAGAACTAGCAATGCCGGTAAGAACATGGCGCGCGACTGCCGCTTAACCTCAAACCAATAGCGCAAACTGTCGAGCGCCTTCGCCCAAAGCAGAATAGAAAGAACCCACATAATCTCGTGCAACAGAGCATTATCGGCATAAATGAGATACGCAGCTGCGATCAAGCACAAGGCCACAAGAGCTGCCCCTATAAACTGTAAACCTATGCCCGTTATCAGAACAGCATCTGCTTCCGCACCTTTCATAAGCACCAAGCGCCCGACGATCACATCGTTCAGCCCGAGAGATACAAAGGCATATCCGATAACAATAAGCGACATTGCGATTTTATAAGTGCCAAATTCTGCTGGCCCAAAATAACGAGCTAACAGTATGATGACGGTGTTTACGAACAGGACGTGTACGGCAAAATTGGCCATGGTCCATAATGTATTCTGAGCTACGCCATCAGATCGCATAGACGTCATTGATCCGCCCTCCCGTCATAAGACTGGGGCAAAGCCCCCATCCAGCGTAAAGTATCATCAATAGCTTCATCCAACCCTATTGGCGTATGCTGGACCAACTTAGAAACTGGCAAAACGTCTTGCAGATTATCATGCAACATATTGCGCAATCGGAATGAAGTCATCGGAAAAGGAAGCCCGAAGTGGGTCGCAATATCTCCGAGCCGTGCCAAAATCGATAAAACAGATTTGGGCAAGCGCACAGCTGGGCCGCGACCTAAGCGCGCGCGAACGCGGTCAGCAAAAGCATCCACTGCTAAAGCCGGATCATCTCCAATATAAAAAAGCTTCCCCCCGACCAAAGCTCGATCTACCGTCAAAAGCGCATCAATTTGCTGGACGGCATTACCAACATACCCAAAGGTTTTTTTAGCCATCGGTGCATCAATCGCAAAAAACCGACGCCCAACAACGTGATCAAAGAAATTACGATAGGGCTCGCCAAACCACGGCCCCCAAATCGAGGTTGGCCGTATAATCACCCAAGGCACATTCAGCTCAGCGTCAAAAATTCTCCGTTCCATAAGCACCTTGCTCTCGCCATAGGGCGTAGTCGGGCAAGTATCATGCGCATCGACGGGCAGATAGCCAGGACGACACACCAACATTGAAGACGTAAAAATAATGCGTTCGAGCGAAGGGCAGTTAGCGGCCGCCGCCATGAGATTTGTTGTTCCGCGCCAATTGACCTCGTAGTCATTAAGAGATCGTCCTTTCAGATCAGTCCGCGCCGCCAAATGAATAAGATGGGTGGGCTGAAAGCCTTGAAAAAACTTCAGGAGACCCTCGAGCTCCATTATATCAATATTGTGAAAATACGGTCGATGCGACGAATTTTGCGGCGGATGCCGGTCCACGCAAGCGATCTGATCACCTTTGGCAGCATAAAACTCCGCCACATTTGTACCGATAAAGCCCGAACTTCCCGTTATCACTATGCGGCGCATCAAAACCTCGCCTAACCTCTGCAATCACGCTTTGGTCGCGTGATCCGCTGCACGCGAACGGCCATAAATATCATCGAGGCGCACAATATCATCCTCGCCGAGATAATCGCCGATTTGCACTTCAACCAAATATAAGGTTTCCTCGCCCGTGTTACTCAAGCGGTGCCGCGCCTCTTTTGGAATAAAGAAATAATCGCCAGCCCGTGCTTGATGGACTGTATCCTCAATTTGCACCTCGCCCTCGCCGGCCTGCACCACCCAATGCTCGGCTCGCCGGTGATGATACTGCAAGCTCAGGCGTTGCCCGGCGAACACGCAAATTGACTTAACTTGACACCCAGGCGCTACCATCAAGCTCGTATAACTGCCCCACGGCCGCGAGACCGTTGCGGCTTGCTCGGTCAGATTCCTAGCAAAACTTCCTGCTGGCGCCTCGCTCAAAATTTGCACCAGGTCCTTCACATTTTTAACGGTCTCTTTCGTTGCCACAAGGAGTGCATCTGGCGTATCAACGACAACCAAATCATCAACCCCCAGCGTCGCCACCAAGCGTGGATGATCAGACAAAGCCGCGACATGTGAATTACGACTATCCAGCATCAAGATAGGATGTGTGCCGTCGCGCGTATTGCCATCGGCGTCAGGCGGCAATGTCGCTGCAGCCGCATCCCAAGTTCCGACATCGCTCCAGACAAAATTGGCGGCAATGGCGGTGATATTGTCAGCGCGTTCCATGAGGGCATAATCAATAGAAATATTATCTTGCGCGGCAAAAAGATCGGCATCAAAGCGAACCACATCATTTGCCTGCCGCGCCGCGAAGCAACGCGCGGCGGGCTCCCAGATCTCCGGCGCATACCGTTGTAAGGCCGAAGCGACAGCCCGTGCGGCAAAACAGAACATACCGCTGTTCCAGTAATACCGACCGCTAGCCAGATAAGTTTTTGCCGTATCAAGGTCAGGTTTTTCGACAAAACGCTTCACAGTCTGCACTGGCTGACCAATTTGGTCGACCTCAATATAGCCATAGCCCGTGTCAGGTTGGGTAGGTGGAATGCCGAACACCGCCAGTTGCCCTTGCCGCGCTACCAACTCTGCTGCTTGCACATTTTCGGCGAAGGCATCGAGATTATGAATAATATGGTCCGCTGGCATCACCATCATGACAACGTCCTCACCAAGGGCGGTCAAACATTGCAAGGCGGCAAGTGCAATTGCTGGAGCTGTATTACGCCCCATCGGCTCCAACACATAATCGCAGGCGACATCCAGCACGCGCTGCGATAAGTGAAAATGATCCTCTCCGGTCACGATCAGCGGCTTCACGGCGGATAGGCGCCCTGCCCGCGCCACGGTTTGGGCGAGCAAACTTGATCCACCGATTTCAAAAAAGGGCTTCGGCAATTGTCGCCGCGAACTCGGCCAGAGACGCGTTCCCGCGCCACCCGATAAAATAACTGGCACCAAGCTCACCGATAGCTCCCCCTAAATAAACGTGCATTAAGGTGTAAAGCGTGTTGGGTTTTCAGGCAATAGTCGCGAATCAAGGGCTTTGCGCCTTCTCCAAACTGGTGCATAACAGGAAAGTTTCGGGAGCCCATATGTTAATTGGTCAAGCTTCATTTTTTGCGCTCGCGCCCCTGATAGCAATTATAACCTTTGCTGCGATCATTTTATTGAGCCCTGTGGCGCGGCGCCTGAAGTTAATCGACCATCCAGGCGGTCGAAAGCGTCACGACGACGCCACCCCCTTAATCGGTGGGCCATCTGTCTTCATTGTTTTTGCCGTAGCATCCCTGATTTTGGTTGGGCCGACATGGTTATCGCTTTGCGGCCTGTTGGTGGTTGCTTTGGGTATTCTCGACGACCGTTATAATATCCGCGCGAGCTTCAAGCTCGT
>JAYODZ010000111.1:0-1593 GCA_038106515.1 Rhodobiaceae bacterium | reverse complement strand
TTGCCACGATTGCCGTTGTTCATGGCGATATTGTTATGACTAAAGTCGGCGTCTTGGTGCAGGATTTTTGGCAACCGAGTTATCTTACCTATCAACTCCTGAGTATTTTTGCGATTGTTGGCGTGATCAACGCCTTCAATATGATCGATGGTATTGATGGGCTCTGCGCTTCACTCGCAGGCGGCGCCATCATATCGCTTAACGTGACCTTCATAGTCATGGGCGAACTTCCCCCACGCGATTTTGGGCTGATTTCTCTTTTGTTCGTGAGCGCGCTGATTGGTTTTTTATTCAGTAATTTACAACTCGCCAAAGGCAATAAGAGCTTTTTGGGAGACTCTGGGAGCATGCTTACGGGCTTCATGGTCGGCAGCCTCAGCATTGTCGCTGGCGAGGGTAATCCCGATATTACGGGCAGCTGGATTCCGTCAACCATACCACTCTGGGCCGCCGCCATCCCGATCGCCGATACTTTGTCGCTGATGGTTCGGCGCATGGTGCGTGGGCGGTCGCCTTTTGCTCCTGATCGCACGCATCTGCATCACATCATTCAGCGTATTGGATTTTCCGCGCGCATGGCGCTGCTAATCATTATCACCGAAAGCTTCCTGCTTGCTATTTTCGGAGGCTATATCGCTTTAACCATTGGCAATGAGGTGAGCCTAGCCCTTTTCGTGCTCTATCTCGGTATATATTTTTTAACCACCGCACGTGCCGCAAAATGGGTTCGAGCAGCGCGGCGGGAACCTAATAACAGAATGTAATTTATTGTTTTGATTCTTCAAAAAGATAATATTGCATGAATTTTTTGATTTCATAATTTCGTCGTTTTGATACAATATAGATCTCACAGTATTTTTAAGAACCAAGATAGCTTTTAACAAAAGTTAAATTTAATTGAAATCGACCGATTGAACATTGAATTTTGTCAAGTTATTAAGTTGTAACGGGCATATTGATATGAATGAAAAAAAAATTGCGATTGTACAATCTAATTACATTCCTTGGAAAGGATATTTCGACCTAATAGCTGCGGTTGACGAATTCATACTGTACGATGACATGCAATATACGCGTCGAGATTGGCGAAACCGAAATAAAATTAAAACTCAACAGGGGCCACAATGGCTGACGGTGCCAGTTCTCGTAAAAGGAAAATATTTCCAAAAAATTTGTGATACAGAAATTGTGGACAACGACTGGTCCAAGTCACACTGGAAGGCATTAGAGTGGAATTATCGCAAGGCGCCTTATTTTCTCGAAATTTCAGAATTAATCGAAGAAATTTATTTAGAAGATAAATTTACACATATTTCTCAATTAAATAGACGGTTAATAGAAAAAATTTGTTGTTACCTCGGCATTTCAACCAAAATAAAAAGCTCTTTAGATTATGTATTAGCCGAAGGCAAATCCGAACGCTTAGCTGACCTTTGCTATCAGGCCAAAGCGACGGAATATATCTCAGGACCGTCGGCGAAAGCATATATCGATGAACAAATTTTTGAAGATTTGGGAATAAGGCTATCTTGGTTTAACTATGATGGATATCCTGAATACCCTCAACTTTGGGGAGCCTTCACCCACGGCGTA
>JAYODZ010000110.1:0-5954 GCA_038106515.1 Rhodobiaceae bacterium | reverse complement strand
GGTCTAAGGCCTGCGTGGCGGCAAGTAAGGCGTCACGCGTCTCGGCAAAAATTAGTTTGTCGACCAAAGCATCAACAACTGGATTGCGGATCCCGATCGTATTACGGCCACCCTCGCGATCGGCGGCTTGCGACGACCAATAATCGCGTTGCTCGTTGCCGGGCGATAAGGATTGCGGAAAATTATCGACGATAATGTCGAAATCGAAACCGTTGAGACGGTTCTGATATTGTGTTGGATCCACCAGCCTGATCTTCGCCGCAATCCCTAACTTCTCAAGATTTTTAATATAGGGTGCAACAATCCGCTCAAACCCTGGCTGTACCAATAAAAACTCGACCTCGAGGCGTTGGCCGTCTTTTTCCAAGCGACCATTGACAATGTCCCAGCCGGCGCTGGCCAAGAGGCGGCGCGCCTCGCGTAAATTCGTTCGCACATTGCCATCGCCCGCCGTTTTGGGGTTTTCAAAGGCAGAATTATAAACCTCCGGCGGCAAATCGGCACGAAAAGGTTCCAGTAAATTGAGTTCGGCGGCACTCGGCAAACCCTTGGCCGCCAGCTCGCCGTCGCCAAAGAAACTTTCTGTGCGGGCATATTGGCCGTAAAACAGGTTCTTATTGGTCCACTCAAAATCAAAAGCCTGGTTAAAAGCTTGCCGTACGGCGCGATTGTCAAATGGCGCCCGACGTGTATTCATCACGAAGGCCTGCATACCACCACCGCTATCGACCTCGATTTCTTCAACCGCCATACGACCTGTTTTAACCGCATCTATGGCATAGCCCGTGGCCCAGTTTTTAGAACTAAATTCTTCGCGCAGATCCATCTCACCTGCTTTAAAGGCTTCAAAGCTAACGCCATCATCGCCAAAATAATCGAAGCGAATTCTCGCAAAATTATGGCGTCCAATATTTACATTGAGATCGCGGCCCCAATAATTGGGGTCGCGCTCATAGGTGATGATACGACCATTATCGACCCGAGCGATGCGATAGGGCCCACTGCCCAGTGGCGGCTGCAGCGTTGTGTCTTTGAGCGACCGACCCTCTTGCGTCCAGTAATGCTTGGGCAGGACAGCAAACTGGCCGACGATCAGCGGTAGCTCGCGATTGCCGCTTTGTTGGAAATAAAACGTCACCTGATGCGGCGCATCGGCAACGGCACGGTCAATGCTATGATAATAAGCGGCGTAAAAGGGATGCGCCGCGCGGATCGCGTCAAACGACCAAACAACGTCCTCCGCGGTCACCGGCACGCCATCGTGAAACTTGGCCTCAGGGCGGAGGAAAAATGTGACCGACAGCCCATCGGGCGCCACCGCCACGCTTTTGGCAAGTAACCCATAGGCTGAGCCAGGCTCGTCATAACTCGAGGTCAGCAAAGTGTCGTATATCAACTCAAGCCCGACCGCGGTTTGGCCTTTAATGGTAAAACGGTTGAGATTGTCGAAACTTCCCAAGCCCCGCGTTCGTAACTCGCCACCTTTCGGCGCTTGCGGATTCACATAGGGAAAATGCTGAAAATCACGCGGTAAGGCGAGGCTGCCATAAATCGAAAAGCCATGTGCGTCTGCTTCATCGGCCGCTTTCGCTGCAGCCAGCGGCACCCATAACGTTATGAGCACGGTCAAGCTAGCGAGGTGGGTTAAGCCTCTTACCCCGCTCAAAACTTTGCCAAAAGCTCTCCGCCGCATTGCCATCACCTGTCTTGTATATTCCCCCGACAGAGTGACAAATGCGCTTTGCTCTGGCAAGCAAGATGCTGTGTCAGATTAGTTTTTTAAGCTTTGCAGATAAGCAATGATATCGGCACGATCTTGGGCTTTTCTCAAACCGGCGAAAGCCATCGCCGTGCCCTCGGCATAGGCTTTGGGGTTTTCAAGAAACCCATTCAAAGCTTCGGCTGTCCAATTGCCATCCATGCTCAGCAAGGTTGAGGAATAACCAAACCCTGCGACTGAGCCAACATCGCGGCCAGCAACGCCCCACAGGGCTGGCCCGATTTTATTACCGGCGCCTTGCTCAAAATTATGGCAGGAGACGCATTTTTTGGAAATTTTTTCACCTTTTTCAAGCGATGCTGTCAGCAACAACTCGCTAATCGGCACCACTTCCTCGGCCACAGCAGCAGTTGCGGCCGGGGCCCCCTCTTCGACAACGCCTTCGACAATAAACGCCTCAGGGTTCGCCTCTTGCGTGGCAAACAAGATACCGCCAAGGTTTTGCACCCCAAGATAAACCAACAGTGTAAAAAGAACCGCCCCAGCGATTTTATTCCATTCAAACGAGTCCATAGTGTCCCCCAACAGGCGTCATAGCGACGTTTTCGATATAGGCGCAGTGTATACGCTCACGCGCGAAAAAACTTGCGGCCTAGCGACGCACAAAGTAAGGAAAGAGACAGTAAATCGCAAGCATCTATTTGAACATATGACCAAAAATACTGACTCGATCATCCTTATCCCAGCGCGCATGGCGTCCACGCGCCTGCCAAATAAGCCGTTAGCCGATATTCATGGGCAACCAATGATTGTGCATGTCTTGCGCCGGGCCCTAGAATCGCAGTCTGGGCGGGTTATTGTCGCCGCCGCCGAGGCGGCAATTGCCGAGGCCGTCGTCGCGGCGGGCGGCGAGGCCCATCTAACGCCCGCTGATTTGCCATCGGGCACCGATCGAATTGCGCATGTTTTGGACAAAATTGATCCCGGCAAACAATTTCAGCGAATCATTAATGTACAAGGTGACCTGCCGCTTTTAGAGCCTCGGCTGATCAGTACGGCGCTGGCGACACTCGAGACCGCCGATATGGCGACGCTGGTGGCTAAAATCACCAAACCAGAAGAAGTCGACAATCCTAATGTCGTTAAAGCGGCGCTGAGTTTAGACGGCCCCGATGCCGATCGGGGGCGAGCTTTGTTTTTCTCGCGCGCCGCCATTCCGACAGGTGGGCCACATTATCATCATATCGGGCTTTACGTTTACCGCCGCGCCGCGCTCGAGCGGTTTGTTAGCCTGCCGCCCTCGCCACTCGAACAAAGCGAGCGGCTCGAACAATTGCGCGCGCTTGAAGATGGGTTTGTCATCCGAGCCGCAATCGTCGATACTGTTCCGCATGGCGTTGATACGCCAGAAGATTTAGAGTTCGCGCGGCGCGCATTAGCGGAGTAAAATAAGATGAGCCAAAGGATTGCGTTTCAGGGGGAATTGGGTGCCAATTCTCATATCGCCTGCCAAACCTGCTATCCCGATTATGAGCCCGTTGCTTGTACCAGCTTCGACGCCGCCTTCGCCGCCCTCAAGGCCGGCGCGGTTCAGCTCGCCATGATGCCGATCGAAAATACCGTTGCTGGTCGGGTCGCCGATATTCATCGTCTGCTACCTGGATCTGGTCTTTATGTCATCGGTGAATATTTCATGCGGGTGCGCCATTGCCTGTTGGGGCTCAAAGGCGCAACACCGGCGCAACTGACGCATGTCCACAGCCATGAGATGGCGCTCGGTCAATGCCGCAACATCATTACCAAGATGCAACTTACCCCCGTCGTCGCCGCTGACACAGCGGGGGCAGCCCTCGCTATAGCTAACGCCAAAGACGCCTCGCAGGCAGCGATTGCCTCGGCGCTAGCAGCCGAAATTTACGGGCTGGATATTATCGAGAGCGATATCGAAGACAGCGACCAAAACGTAACGCGGTTTTTGATTATGGCGTCGGAACCCGATGACGCCGACCCCGATCAAGACGATGTGATTACCAGCTTTGTCTTCCGCGTGCGCAATGTGCCAGCGGCTTTGTATAAGGCTTTAGGCGGATTTGCGACGAATGGCATTAACATGACTAAGCTCGAGAGCTATCAGCCCGATGGCAGCTTCGCGGCAACGATGTTCTATGCCGATATTGAGGGCCACCCCGACCAGCCCGCTGTCAGGCTGGCCTTGGAAGAGTTAGAGTTCTATTGCTCACAGCTCGATATTCTCGGTGTCTATCCGGCCGCTCCTGAGCGTCAGCACTACCGCCAAGACTAGACTTTATTATCGGCAAAATAGCGCATCAAATGATGCGCGATAGCGAGCGATGGCGGCACTGCGAATTCGCCATTACCCGCAAAAGCCGCTTGCAACTCGGCGCGCGATACCCAACGCGCATCCTCGAGCTCAAACTGATCGATGACAATATCGGTGGTCGTCGCCTCGGCAACACATCCCATCATCAGCGAAGCCGGAAACGGCCAAGGCTGGGTTTGAATATAGCGCACGCGACCAACCTCAATACCGGCCTCTTCTTGTAGCTCGCGGGCCACTGCCGCCTCGATGGTTTCACCCGGCTCTACAAACCCCGCCAGTGCCGAGTACATGCGCGCCGGCCAACCTGGCTGGCGGCCAATCAGGCAGTTCTCGCCATGCGTCGCCAACATGATTACAACTGGATCGGTGCGCGGAAAATGCTCCGCACCACAGCCACCACAGACCCGCTTATAGCCGGCTTCGGCGGCCACGCTGGCGGTGCCGCACTGGGAACAAAATCCGTGCCTAAGATGCCAATCAATCATCGCTTTGGCCTGCGCCAAGATCGATAAATCGCCAGCAGACACCTCGCCCGCCGCGGCCAGCTCGCGCAGATCATAAAACCCGCCCATACCGGCGAAGGGGCCGGATTGCTCGGGGTCGGCCAGCGGGCTGATATCTACCGCGAAGAGGGGTTTATTGCGGCGGTTCAGGCCAAGAAAAATAACAATGGGATCAGCCGCCAAAAGCGGGCCGAAAGCGGCCGCCGGCAGCCAGCCAACATCGCGGCCTTCATCCGCCGGCAAAGGCGGTAAAATCAACGGCTGCAAATGCCAAAAGGGAACAAATAAGGCGTCGGCTGAACGTCTTTGCGCTTCGAGCCAAGCCGCATCGCCGCGTTTATGTCCAGCACGGTCGAGCGGGTTATTGGCAAATATCATCGGGGTATCGAACATAAAAACGCTCCTGAACAGGATATCATTGGCGGCAAGACTGGCACGCGAGAAGCCTGTGGGCAAGGGGCGCGGCAGAATTGTTAAACCGATCCCGCTTTGATATAGTTTAGTTGGGAGATTGGCGGCAGACGCATCCCTCGCCAACCGGGTCAGGTCCGGAAGGAAGCAGCCCTAACGAGTTCGGTGCGGGTTGCCTGTCCAGTCTCCCACCTCAATTTCTTGAGCCGAGCTTCGCGCCTCGGCCCTCGGCAGTGGCACAGGCGTTAGCGTTGACGGCGTATCTGGGATCGGAGATTTCTGCACCATGACTGATCAGCATGAGAAACCGGCAGGCCCCGTGACGTTAGATCAGGACGACGAAGCCGATGCCGGCCCGATGATGGATTTTCTAGCCGAGTCTGATGCTGAAAATAATGTAAAAAGCGACAGCTATCAGGTTCTAGCACGTAAATATCGCCCGCAAAACTTTGACGACATGATCGGCCAAGAAGCCATGGTGCAAACCCTGCGCAATGCTTTCGAGTCCGGCCGTATCGCACATGCCTTCATGCTCACCGGCGTCAGAGGAGTGGGTAAGACAACAACCGCGCGGATTTTAGCCCGCGCCCTTAATTATCAGACCGCGACAATCGACCAGCCGAGCACGCAACTAAGCGAAGCGGGCTTACACTGTACGGCCATCATGGAAGGCCGTCATGTTGACGTTATGGAGATGGACGCCGCCTCTCGTACCGGTATTAACGATATTCGCGAAATTATCGAAGGTGTGCGCTATGGCCCTGCCTCAGCGCGGTTTAAAGTCTATATTATTGACGAGGTGCATATGCTGTCGACGGCGGCCTTTAATGGCTTGCTGAAAACCCTGGAAGAGCCACCACCGCACGTGAAATTTATTTTTGCGACCACCGAAATCCGGAAAGTGCCGGTCACGGTTCTTTCGCGCTGTAAGAGATTTGATTTGCGCCGCTTAACGACCGACGACACAGTACATCTAATC
>JAYODZ010000109.1:0-6015 GCA_038106515.1 Rhodobiaceae bacterium | reverse complement strand
ATTGACCTTTCGGTCTGTTTTCCGTAACCCTGCGCATCATGGAGAATGATTGGCCTGCATTCAAATCGGAATTTATGCAATCCTTGCAACAACGGGGATATTTGCATCAATGTTCCAATGCCGCAGAACTTGACGCATTGGCCGCCAGCGGTGAGCTGATCGCCTACACAGGCTATGATATGACGGCAAAAAGCCTGCATGTCGGCAATCTGATTTCCATCATGATGTTACGCCGCCTGCAACAAGCCGGTGGTAAGCCGATCATTGTTCTGGGTGGTGGGACAACGCGGATCGGCGACCCTTCTGGGCGCGACGAAAGCCGCTTGTTGCTCTCGGAAGAACAAATTGCCGAAAACAAAGCCGCCATCGAACAGACCTTTAAGAAATTTTTGCATTTTGGTGATGGCCCAACCGATGCCATCATGGTCGATAATTATGATTGGCTCAAAGGCCTAAACTACATTTCGTTCCTGCGCGATATTGGCAGTCATTTTTCGGTCAATCGGATGTTGAGCTTTGATAGCGTGCGCCTGCGCCTCGAGCGCGAACAGCCGCTCAGCTTTATCGAATTTAATTATATGATCCTGCAGGCCTATGATTTTGTTGAATTGTTTAAAAATTATAAATGTCGCTTGCAAATGGGTGGCTCAGATCAATGGGGCAATATTGTCAACGGCATTGAGCTGGGCCGTCGTACCGAACAGGCAGAGTTGTTTGGCCTGACGACGGCTTTGCTGACGACCGCGTCAGGCGCCAAAATGGGTAAGACAGCGCAAGGCGCCGTATGGTTAAGCGAGGACATGCTATCAGCCTATGATTATTGGCAGTTCTGGCGAAACACCGAAGATGCCGATGTCATCCGCTTCCTCGCTTTATTCACGGACTTAGCAATGGGTGACATCGACGCCCTAGCAAAACTCGAGGGCGCCGACATTAATCAGGCAAAGATCATATTGGCAACCGAAGCCACCCGTCTAGCGCATGGCGATGCCGCGGCGCAAGCAGCGGCGGCAACCGCTGAAAAGACATTCGGCACTGCCGGGCGGGATGACAATTTGCCGACCAAGGATATCGACCAAAATGTGCTCGAGGCAGGGCTGGGGCTACTCGAAGCCTTAGTGTTGGTCGGTTTTGCATCGTCAAATAGCGAAGCCCGTCGCCTCGTCCAGAATGGTGGTGCCCGGGTTAATGATCAGGTCGAAAACAATATGCAACGCCTTTTGACACGAGCTGATCTCGATAATCAAACCATCAAATTGTCAGCTGGCAAAAAACGTCACGCACTGATCCGCCCGAAAGCTTGAGCCTGGCAGCCCCTTTAATTTCGATCCGGATAAACCTGTTTTGGTTGACTTGATTCTTCGCCTGGGCGATCAATCGCTCCGGCGCCAATTTGAAAAATCTGCCTGATAATACCAGGCGTCAAAACTGATAGGGGGTTCACAAATACGTTGGGCTCGCGCGTCAAACCGGAAATGCGATAGCTAACACCCAAAATGCCTTCGCCCTCGGCGCCACCCAAAACCTTGCCCAGCACGGGTATTTTTCCGAAAAAGCTGTTTAGTGCATATGCTGGCACCAAGGTTCCGCCGATGGACAGCAAGCCAAACTTGTGATCAATGGCTCCGCGTGCGGAGATCCCTAACGAAGGCCCCTTAACCACGCCATTTCGAATATCAGTACGGCCATCATAATAGGAAAAATCGCCCGTAGCTTGCGAAAACCGCAAGCCCGCCCCCGATAGCGTATCGCCGATTCCTGTTAGCGACGCCATAGACAGAAGTTGCGCCAGCACGGGAACTTTCTGAATTTGAAACGCGGCAAGCGAATATGTTCCTTCAATCGATGCCATGCGGCCTTTTTCAACTTCGATCGGGGCGTCATAGACTTCGCCCGAAACACTTAAGGCGCCGCCCTTCATTTGCTTCAGCAGGTCTAAACCGACCAAAATATTCGCCGTATCTTCAGATTGCAGAAGAAACCGGCGCGTTGTCTCAGTATCGCGAAATAATTCGCCATAAAGCTCCGTGCCATCGGCAAAGCTAGCAGTTATGCTGGCTTTCTCAATCTTATCACTTACCCCCAAAGCTGACATTTGCAGTGGACCCAGCAATACCTCATGCGCGCCACGAATTTCAGCAATACGCGCCGATAAGCTATATTCTTCAGGCAGACGAGGCCATGCCACCCGCGACCCAGCCTGCACGTTAGCGAAGCTTCCAACGGGTTGGATCATTGGAAGAGGCGGTGGTGGACTATTTTTCAGAAGCTTTGAGATATCAAAGCGATCCCCGACCACATTCAGCATTAAACTGTCATCTTGCGTCTGGGTATTCACCGCGAAATCATACACCCCAGCCAGCTTGAAGATCGGAATATTTAAATATAGCAACCGCCCGTCTTTAGCGGCCATATCAAGCTTCACCTGATCATTTGCCGCTTGGAAGCTGGTGGTCAAAGCCGAAATTGCTCCATCTTTCTCAATCCGAACAACGCCTTCCGCCTGCGCCGGTTGACCGGGCTCTTTGATATAAGCGAGGAATTTAGGATGTAACTGGGTCGCCCCGAGATCGGCCGTAAACTTGATTTCCCTCTGGCCCGAACGCAAAAACGTAATATCACTTTTTACGTCAGCCGATTGCGAAAATAGCGACGCCAAAAATCCGAGGTGAAGCTGCCGCGCCAAAATCGGGGTGAGCTGGGTCTCGGCGTGGATCACCAGCGAGCGTTCATCCTCGATCGCATAGCTCTTGCCATTGGCTTGCGTTGGCACGCCATTGACCTCTCCCGTGCCCTCAAACTTAAAAACCCCAGGCTCGACCTGCAGATTGAGCCGCGCATTTTTAACGTCATACCCGAAATTAGTCAGATCGAGCTTCGTCTCTTTCGTCTCTGCCAATACATTAAACCGGACGCGACGGTCGACGACCTCCAACCCCATAGGAATACCCAACTCGACCAGGGCTTCGGCTTCGCCCGCAACATCTTCAGCTGTGAAAGGTAAATTCTTTAAAGCCATAAAAGGAGGCTGATCCAAAGCCCGCAATGTATCGCGCACGGGGGCCCGCAACCTGAAATTCACCTGTCCCAAAGCGACAGGTGTAAAAAATGGAGGCGAGACAAATTTTCCCTCACTCAGATACCCAATTGTCGGCGAGGCGCCCTCAGCGCCTTGCGCAACGTCGCTTAAATCAATCTCGCCCTGATCTGCCTCGACGGTCACCTGATGACCATCGATCAAGACGCGACCCTGTAATTTTTCTAGGCTCGGAAGCGCATCGTGAAACCGCAACTTGGCGCCCGAAAACATCAATTCGGCATCAATAAAGTCGCGCTCTGGGCGTTGTTTGCTTTTCAATTGCCGCAACGATTTAGCATTACCAGCGAGGCGTAGTTTGCCATCCTGAAGCTGGCCGGCCAAAACATTTTTATCGATCCAGGCGCGCGTCTTCGGCGAGGCCTCGGGCGGCCATAGGGTCAAAATGTTTCGTAACGCCGTATCTTTGATTGTCACTTCGGCGGAAAAAGCCGTCTCCGCTCTGTCACGATTAGCAAACTCTATGCGCCCCGTCGCCGCCAATCCGACGCCCGCAATCTCGGCCTGCGCCGTTCGAATATCAACAATGTCATCGGCAAAATAATAGGCAAACTCTGCTCGGGTGCGGCGACCGTAGCGGATCGTCGTATCGCCGGGGAAGCGGAAACCAAATTCTTCAGACGTCAACTCGCCGCCGAGGCGCGATAAAGCCCCGGCATCGTCAAGCGCATAGTCGAGCAATCCTGAGACCTGCGCCGCCTGATCGCCGATAGCGATCTCGCCGTCGGACACCAGCACAGTTTGACTTACCGCATCAACGTCGAGTTGCAGCCTTATTCCCTTGAGGTGCAACATCTCGTTTGTGGTTTGGACTTGCCCTGCCCCAATCTTCAAAAATAAATTAGTTCCCTCGATCTGCCGCAAATCACGCACAAAGACTTGCCCCGAAGCAGTAATCGGAAAAGTTTGCTGTCGAAATGTTTTTAAGGCCGGGACAAACAGCGCCACATCGCTTGGCCGCACATTTTCGAGCTGATATTTTACACTGCTAATTTCATTCGGCAGTAAGCTGCCCTGCGCCTGAATAAAGGCCGCCACGTTGCCGCTGTGATAATCGAGCCTGACATCAATCGCCGCACCTCGCCCTTCCCGGCGCCAAACAAAAAAGGAGGGAGCCAACTGCTTAGTATCCATCTCGTCATGCCGCAAATGGATCGACTTGATGATAAATTCGCGCAAATCGGCGACACCCCCCTCGCCTCCCGTCGCTAGGGCGATGATGCTATCAAGCCCGATGAGTTTTTCTGGTGGGCGCTGAACCGCCTCGGCTTCACCGATAACCTGAAGTTGCTCAACTATCAGACTGTGAGCCGCCAACCGACCGTTAAAAAGCAAAGCCGCGATATTAGGCTGCAAGGCAAGATCGTGTATTTCAATCCGGTAGCCATCCTCGCCGCGATAATCAATATGGGCGATATGGAGTTGCAGACGACTGTCCGGGCCAGAGAGATTAAGCCCCGCCCCCTCAATCGTGAGTGCGCCAGCCGGCAAACTTCGCGACAAGACAGAAGTTAAAGCCGAAGTCGCCCAATCGAGCGGTACCGTACCGGTCGCGAGCCGACCCGCCAAAGCGGCAAAGCCCAATAACAGGATGAGGAATATCCCGCTCACGATCCTCACCAGCAATCTGTTTGTTTGCGTCAACACGGTTGACCCCACGCAAAAGCATTCATACCAGTCACCTTGTAAACTTGCTCGCGGTCTATTAACAGTAACTTAAATAAATAAAATATAGATTTCGGTTTAGCGAGTTGCAGCCTTGTGAATGGCCACAAACGTGAACCATTACTGGCAGCGTGACACGGGAGATAGACATGACAATGATCAAACTGGGGCAGAAAGCGCCGAGCTTTAAGCTGGCGACAAATGGTAATCAAGAGGTCAGCCTGAAGGACTACAAGGGCAAGCGGCTGGTTTTGTATTTTTACCCGAAGGACGACACGCCAGGTTGCACCACCCAAGCGATTAATTTTTCCGCCGTTAAAGACAAATTTTTGGCGCGTAACACGGAAATCTTGGGGGTTTCGGCCGACAGCCTCACCAAGCACGAGAAATTTATCGCCAAACACGAGCTGAGCATTCGCTTGGCGAGCGATGAGGCGCATGAAGTGTTGGAGGCCTATGGCGTTTGGGTCGAGAAATCTATGTATGGGCGCACCTATATGGGAATTGAGCGTTCGACCTTTTTGATTGATGAAAAAGGCATAATTCGGGCAATTTGGAATAAAGTGAAGGTCAAATCACATATTGATGACGTCAAAGAGGCACTCGCGGGTCTTGACTAAAACCGACATGACAACGCCCGAAGCCCCGACAGACCTAGCGTCGGCCTTGCAAAATGTTTTTCTAACCGCGTGTGCCGACGAAAAAGCTGAGGCCTGTCTAGCCCTATATGAGACCTACAGATCTGGGGACTGTTTTTGGCAAGGAGCCAATGATGTTTGGCCTGACCGACCAGCGCGGCCAAACAAGCCCGACCTCCTTGCCCCGCGCGATATGCCGCGACGACGTCTAACGTCGGCCGATGGTCTTCGCGCACAATTGCACGCCTTGGCACATATCGAATTAAACGCCATAGATCTTGCAATCGACATTATTGGCCGCTTTTACGGGCCCGATTTACCGCAACGTTTTCTCGATGACTGGATGCGGATTGCGGCGGATGAAGCGCGCCACTTCCTGATGCTCAACAAACGCCTTCGTAGTCTCGAGAGTTTTTATGGCGACTTTCCGGCCCATGATGGTCTATGGCAGGCCGCGCTAGATACGGCTGATGACCTGGCCGCACGCTTGAGCATCGTTCCCCTTGTTTTGGAGGCCCGTGGCCTCGATGTTACGCCCGAAATGTGCCGAAAATTTATGAATGCGGGTGACACGGAGTCGGCCCGCATTTTGCAGGTTATTTTGCGGGATGAGAA
>JAYODZ010000108.1:0-6156 GCA_038106515.1 Rhodobiaceae bacterium | reverse complement strand
CCTTATAGTCTACCGGCACGAGGCCCAGAAGCTCCTCCGCGTCATAGAGCGGCTCGTTAAAATCGCGGCGCGGCGGCGTTTGGCACAAATCATTCCAGCGCAAGCGTCCGACGAGATCTCGGCATTGCGCAATGCCTTCGGCGTCATCCTCGGCGAGGTATTCCATCAGCCCCGAAACACTCGCATGCATCTCTGTCCCGCCGAGCGTCCGCTCGTCGGCCACTTCACCAGTTGCCGCGCGTACCAGAGCGGCTCCGCCCAACGCTGCCATACCATTATGCTTAACGCCGACGTTGTAATCCGACATGCCGGGCATATACGCACCTCCCGCCGTGCTCGGCCCATGCAACACCGTGAAGGTCGGCACACCGGCCGCGCTTAACCGCGCCAGCGAGTAAAAAATCTCGCCGCCACGGGCCCAGCCCTCAACCATGTATTTCATCAAATTGGCGCCTGCGCTCTCAACCAAATGGATGAAGGGAAGTTTTTTATCCAGCGCCATGCGCATGCACTCGACGCCTTTTTGAAAAGTCAGCACCCCCGCCGCGCCGGCATTAATACCACTATCATCGACATAAACCATGCAGCGAACGCCGCTGACAAATCCAATGCCTGCCAAGACATTTGAGCCGATCAGTCCGGTCTCGCGACTGGTGTCGTCCACGCAATAGCCTGCAATATTGAACAATTCGAGAAATGGCATACCAGGGTCGAGCAAATGTGCCAGACGATCTCGCGGCGTTAATTGGTTACGTTCCTCAAAGCGAGGACGGCGTTTCTCAGAGGCCGCTGCCGTGCGCGCCTGCAAGGTTCGCATCAGCTCGATATTGACCAATTGGTCGGCGCGATTTTTGTGATAAGCCTCGCTACTAAGATTGAGTTTGGTCTGATAAACGGGCATTACAGTGTCTCCGCGATAGATCGAGGCAAGGCGATTTTGTGATCTAGAAGGATTTGTGCATAGGCCTTGCCTTGCGGGTCATTCCGCAAGCTTGCCACGCCGCCGCCTCCCAGAGCTTCATGCATGACAATATTCATGGCATGCGTTCCGGGCAAGTAATAGATATCGATATCGCTGTCAGCTGCTAAGAAATGTGCAAACCGCTGGCGGATCGCTGCATCGGTCAGGCTGTGCCAAATATAAGGCAGATAAGCCGCGTCGCGGGCAATGATCCCGATATTACTTTTATTGCCCTTATCGCCCGAGCGCCCCCAAGCGAGCTGTTCAAGATCGACCTCGACCAATTCGGCTTCAGCGTCATCATAAGCGGCAGGCCGCGCCGGCGGTTGACTAATCTCCGCCGTATCGCCTGATTGCTGTGCCAGCGCGGGCGCCACAAAAGAGATTGCAGCCCCATCCATAGCGACGGCGATATCGACCTCGCCCTTATCGAGCAGGAAGGAATAGAGACGCGCCACGGGCGAAGGCTTCGGGCGCGCGCCAGCAAAAATCGAAAGCCCGGGCGGTGTCGCCAAAGCCAGCCCTGTCGCCTCTTTCAACATCAACCCGACGCCTCGGGCATCATCGTGCTTGACCGCCAACTTCAAGACGACCTCGCGGTGACCGCCTGCAACCACGCCGCCAAATTGGCTATCAGCGCCCAATATCTCGGTGCTGACTTCGGTAAAATCCGCTTGATTGGCGTTCCGAAAGCCTGTGCGACAACGAGCGATAATTTGATCGGCATAATGCTGCGCTTTACGATCGGCATCGCGTCCGACGAAACTTAGCAACACGCCGCCTCGAAACCCCTCAAAATAAGTGGCGCACACCTTATAGGTGGCCGGCGCAGGTCGCCCTCGCGCGCCCCTAACCTGCACCCGATCTTCGCCGATTTGCGTGATGCTCACGCCAGAAAAATCACAAACCACATCGGGCAGCATATAGGCTTGCGGGTCGCCAATTTCATAAAGCATTTGCTCCGCTACAGTTCCCACCGAAACCAACCCCGCCGTATTGTCGGGTTTGCGGCAGACGAAACTGCCATCGCCCGCAATTTCAACAATTGGATAACCAATATCGGCGAGATCCCCCGCCTGCTCCCAATCAGTAAAATTGCCACCCGTGGCTTGCGGCCCGCACTCGATAATGTGTCCGGCTAGAGAGCCACCTGCGAGCGCGTCCCACGCGTCTGCTGACCAGCCAAATTCATGAATACACGCCCCCAGCGTGACGGCGCTATCGACACTGCGGCCTGTGATCACAATGTCAGCGCCGGCATCGAGCGCCGCGGCAATCGGAAAAGCGCCGAGATAGGCGTTAATACTGGCGAGCTTATCGGGCGCTGGAAATTCAGCACCGCTAAACATTTCCTGAATATTGGCGGCATATGTCTCTTTTCGCGCAAGAAGATTATCGCCGCTCACGACAGCGACTTTCAAACTGAGGCCGGCGTCTTTAATCAAGGCCTGCACGGCGGCGCCACAGGCTTCGGGATTAACCCCGCCGGCATTACTGATGATCTTGACCCCTTTGGCCGCAATAGCTGCGAGGTGCGGCTTCATAACCGCAGTAACGAAGTCGGTCGCATAGCCAGCCGATGGGTCAGTCTGGTAAGCGCGCGCCATAATCGACATGGTTATTTCAGCGAGATAATCATAGACGATGTAGTCGAGGTCTTTGGCCGCCAAAAGTTGCGGCGTCGCCACAGGCGAGTCGCCCCAAAAACCGCTCGCGCCGCCAATATGAATTGTTTTGCCCATCGCCCTCTTATCTCCCGACAGAATGTGCCAACATCCTACAGAACGATCGTTCTGCTTGTAAAGCCTCAGGGCATTTGATAGCTTTTAGCCATGCCGCATGACCGCTCTCTTGCCCCAGATTCATCCCCAGAAATGACCCTGAAAGAAAGGCAATCCTTTGCCGCACGAGCGACATTGGTCGAAGCAACGATGAGTTGCTTGGATCGCTATGGCTACTCGGATACCTCGATTAACCGCATTCAAGAAACCGCCAATGTCTCTCGCGGAGCCCTGACACATCATTTCCCGACCAAGGAAGACTTGATCGTCGCAACGCTCGACCGCTTGCTCATCGCGACCTTACGCCCCTCGCTTCCGAGCAAGCAAGCCGAGAGTGATAAAGGATTGGCGGGCGATTTACACTACATTGCGCGCGGCTTGTCGCGCAGTCGCGAAGGGCGCGCTTTGGTCGAGATCCTTGTCGCCATGCGGACGGATAAAAATCTGCGCGACCGCGTCTCGCCGCGCTTGCAGGAATGGGACCAAATGATCGGCGAAGCTATAACTGGATATTACGAGGCCGTCTCAGGTGATGAAGAAGATTTGGTTCTGATTTGGACGATTATGCGGAGCTTCCTCCGCGGGCTTATTCTGCAAGAGCCTTTCTCGCCCGACGAGGCCAAAATCGAAACCATGATCACACGCATGGGAGAAATTTTTAATCCCTTGCTGCGGCCACGATCAAAACTTCAACATCTCGACAAATATCGGCAGGACAAAGATGCGAAATCCCTATGACACTGAAGAGCGGCGAGCTTTTCGCGAAACCATTCGACGGTTTATGAAAAATGAAATCGAGCCGCATGTCGATGAGTGGGACGAGGCTGGTTGTTACCCGCATGCTATTAACGAAAAAATCTGCGCGCTAGGTATTTTTGGCTTTGCGATTCCGGAAATTTATGGCGGACATGGCATGGATGACCAGTTCATGCGCAAAGATGCTGCTGTTGAAATGGGCTATGTCGGCGCGGGTGGCGTGATGGCTAGCGTTGGCTCGCGGTCGATCATGCTGAAGCCACTTACCGAACTCGCCCATGAAGATATTAAACGCAAAGCCCTGCCCGAGCTTTTGTCTGGCCGCCAAGGCGGCGCACTTGGCATCACTGAGCCAGGCGGTGGCTCAGATGTCGCCAATATGAAGACAACGGCCAAACGGGATGGTGATGACTGGATTCTGAGCGGACAAAAAATGTTCATCACGGGCGGCATGCAAGCGCGTTATTTTGTCATCGGTGCTCGCACCGGCGACGCCGGGCTTGGTGGTATTTCGCTCTTCTTTGTCGAGGCCGATGCCGAAGGTTTTTCGCGAACGCCGATCGAACGCAAAATGGGCTGGTGGGCATCTGATACGGCCGTGCTTTATTTCGATAATTGCCGAGTGCCGCAGAAGCACCTAATGGGCGAAGAAAATCGGGGCTTTCTCGCGATCATGGATAATTTCAATTACGAACGCTATATGATGGCGGCGCAAATGCTCGGCATGGCGCAACGCTGTTTCGATGATTGCGTAGCCTATGCGCAAGAGCGGTCGACCTTCGGAAAACCGCTGATCAAGCACCAAGTTATCCGGCATAAACTGGCCGATATGTCAGCCAAGATCGATGCCATGGATGCTTGGCTTAACCAAGTTGCGCAACTAATGAATGAGGGCGAAAAGCCCGTCGCCGAGATTGCCAAATTAAAGTTCTACTGCTCCACCCATCTCGAGGAAATTGCATCGCAAGCGATGCAGATTTTTGGCGGTGCGGGTTATCTGCGCGGGCAAGCGGTCGAGCGCATCTATCGCGAAGTCAAAGTCATGGCAATTGGGGGCGGCTCGGAAGAAATCATGCGCGATTTGGCGATCAAGCAAATGGGGTTATAAAACTCAGTCCTTCGTCAAGTCTTTGACCAACTTTTCCATTAAATCGAACTCAAAATCCAAAACCTCGGCCGCCTCGAGTGTGTACCCGGTCTCGGCGTAATCGGTCTGGCCCGCCTCAACACGCATCCGACCACGCACGATCAACGGGTCGGCATAGGTGCGAATTTTCACACCATCTTCACTGGTTACCAAAACCGTTTGGTTCGGCGGCGGCGGTGGGACATGAATACATTGGCCCGCACTTGGGACTAATAAGAATTGAAAGACGAGATCGCCTTGGTAGTCGAGCGGCACCATATAGCCTGGCAATACCGTCTCGGCTTGCTCCAATTCTGGGCGCGTACGACGTTCGCTATCTTTTAGTTTTTTCTGAAACGCCTCGTCGAGCCACAGATCACTGGTGATACCGCCCTCAGGCACAAAGTCATACAGATTGGCAGGGATCAAATCTTCCCATTCGTCGACCACGATCGACCCGGCCACAACGCTTGGCCCCAAGCCCAGCACAGCCACGACCACGACAAGCAGGGATATTTTTTTAATGTTTAATCGTAATGCCGTCATGCACAGTTCGCCTATAAAGTTGCATCGAAGGCCAGATCGTCGCGACGATGGCGGCCAGCAGCACGTATAAAATAAAATTCAAATCAGCCCAAGAGAGCCACGCAACAGAGAGATCAGCTAAGCCGTAACGCGAACCAATGTAAAGCGCCGAACCATAAGCGCCGAGCACGCTCAGGCCAAGTCCGAGGGCGGCGGCTAGGCTGGCGATCAACAGAGCTTCGAGCAACAGCATCGAGACAAGATGGGCAGGACTTGCCCCCACCGAGCGTAAAATCGCCAATTCCCGTCGCCGTCCCTCGAGGCTTGTTAACGTCATTGCCATCAAGGCAATCAGAGAAACGCCGATCACCAACCAAGCGATAATCCGAAACCCTTGTTCCGCGCCGCCAAGGAATTGCCATACCTTTGCCAAAGCGACGCCGGGAAGCACAGCGGTTAACCCCATCGCGACATCGTCATTAATAGCGCGTTGCACAGCAAAAAGATGCCGACGTCCCTCGACCTGCACCAAAACGGCCGAGACGGGATCCGGCTCAGCACCATGGGCGCCGTGCTCCAGCTCCTCAGCCGAGATAAGGTTTTTCCCTCCCGACCAACCAGTATGGATGGCGTCGACCGCGGTGAGCGAAACCATCACCATGCGATCAAACGGCGTCCCTGTCGGCTTTAAAATGCCAACAATGTGAAAGGGCATGTCGTCATGTGCGTCTTCCGTGACACCCCCCATGCCATGCTCAACAGTAATTGGATCGCCAATCTGAAGGGACATGTCGCGCGCCACCTCGGCTCCGACCACGACGGCAAATAAAGTGGTGAAGGGTGCACCGGACGCAAATTCAAAGCCTCCGCCGATCTCGCCGGCGGCGAATATCTCTGGCACGGTGCCGAGCACGCGATACGGCCCGACACTGTCGCCCAGCGATATTGGAATGGCACGCGCGACGCCGTCATAAGCCGCAAGTTTTTCAACCGTCTCCCATGCCATC
>JAYODZ010000107.1:5629-6193 GCA_038106515.1 Rhodobiaceae bacterium | reverse complement strand
TGATGGGAGGTCAGTCGGAAGCGCCTGGTAAGCGGGAAATTACCTTCTCGCAATTTGTTGCTGAAGTGGACTCGGGCGCCGTTTCCGATGTCATCATTTCGGGTGATACGATCACCGGTCGCTACAGCTCGGGCGGGAATTTCTCGACCTATGCGCCGCCCAATGACCCTAATTTGGTTTCACGTCTGCAAAATCGCGGCGTCAATATCACAGTTCGCCCCGAGAGCTCTGGGCCGACGCTGCTGGGTGTTTTAATCTCATGGTTCCCGATGTTGCTCTTGATCGGCGTTTGGGTGTTTTTCATGCGCCAGATGCAAGGCGGTGCCGGTCGCGCTATGGGCTTTGGCAAATCGAAAGCCAAAATGCTAACCGAAGCGCATGGCCGAGTGACTTTTGAAGATGTTGCTGGCATCGACGAAGCAAAAGATGATCTGCAAGAAATCGTCGAGTTTTTGAAGGATCCTGCTAAGTTTCAGCGCTTGGGTGGCCGCATCCCGAAGGGGGCGTTGCTGGTCGGCCCTCCCGGGACAGGTAAAACCCTTCTGGCCCGGGCGATTGCTGGTG
>JAYODZ010000107.1:0-5619 GCA_038106515.1 Rhodobiaceae bacterium | reverse complement strand
TCCCCGAGCTCCGGCTCTGAACTTGTCGAAACCTTACGAGGCGTCGGCGCTAGCCGCGTGCGCGATATGTTCGAGCACGCCAAACAAAACGCACCGTGTATTATCTTCATCGATGAGATAGACGCCGTTGGCCGTCACCGTGGGGCAGGTCTTGGCGGCGGTAATGATGAGCGCGAACAGACCTTGAACCAGCTTTTGGTTGAAATGGACGGCTTTGAGGCGAATGAGAGCATCATCTTGATTGCGGCGACCAACCGGCCCGACGTTTTGGACCCAGCTTTGTTGCGACCGGGTCGCTTTGTCAGACAAGTGGTCGTGCCCAATCCAGACATTATCGGGCGTGAGAAAATCCTTAAAGTGCACATGAAAAAGACGCCCTTAGCGTCTGACGTGGATGCGCGCGTCATTGCCCGTGGCACACCTGGTTTCTCTGGCGCCGATCTTGCCAATTTGGTTAATGAGGCAGCCTTGTTGGCGGCACGTCGCGGCAAAAGGCTTGTCTCGATGGCGGAATTTGAAGACGCCAAAGACAAAGTCATGATGGGGGCGGAGCGACGTTCAATGGTCATGACTGAAGAAGAGAAGAAGTTGACGGCCTATCACGAGGGCGGGCACGCATTGGTGGCGCTTAACCTCGAAGCCTCAGACCCAATTCATAAAGCGACAATTATTCCGCGTGGTCGAGCCTTGGGCATGGTGATGCGTCTGCCGGAACGCGATTTGGTGTCGGTTACCCGGGCTCGCTTAAAGGCCGATCTGGCGGTGGCTATGGGCGGCCGAATTGCCGAAGAATTAATCTTTGGGCACGAGAAGGTCACCTCGGGGGCCTCTTCAGACATTCAAATGGCAACCAATATGGCCAAAGCCATGGTTACTCGTTATGGCATGAGTGAGGATCTCGGCCCGCTGGCTTATGCCGAGAATGAGCAAGAGGTGTTCCTCGGCCATAGCGTGTCGCGCACACAAAATATGTCGGAAGAAACCCAACGCCGGATCGATAGCGAAGTGCGTCGTCTAGTCGAAGAGGGCTACGAAACCGCGAAGAAAATATTGACCGATAAGATGGAGCATTTGCACCTGATCGCCAAAGGTCTGCTGGAATATGAAACCTTGTCGGGCGACGAGATTGCCGGTCTGTTGCGCGGTGAGCCGCCGCATCGACCCGAAACGAGCGATGCGCCGAAAGGCCCTAAATCACCATTCCCAACAGTTGGTGATGCGAAGCTCGGCGGTCCTGAACCTCAGGGGACATGAGCGCGCCGCAAATCCTTGGTATTGTTAACCTGACCGCGGATAGCTTTTCCGATGGGGGGCGTTATCTCGAACCGCTTGCGGCAATCGCCCATGCGGATCAGTTGCGGGCGGATGGTGCTGATATCCTCGATTTGGGCGCCGCCTCTAGCCATCCAGATGCGACCTCGGTCGGGGCTGAAGCCGAGATAGCACGTCTTGCGGCGGTATTGCCGGCGCTGAAGGCGGCGGGGCACAAAATCAGCATCGATAGTTTTGAGCCCGAGGTGCAACGCTGGGCGCTCGCGCAAGGCGTCGATTATCTTAATGATGTCAATGGCTTCGCGCAGGCCGAAATATATCCCGAATTAGCGGCGGCGGATTGCTATTTGGTGGTGATGCATGCGGTGCAAGCCAAGGGAATTGCGCAGCGCTTGCGTGGGGATGCGGCAACGATCGAAGACCGCATTATCAAGTTTTTTGATCAACGTCTCACCGACTTGCTGGCGGCTGGTGTGGCCGAGAACCGCCTTATTTTGGACCCCGGCATGGGGTTTTTCTTAGGGGATGCGCCGGAGGTCTCGTTACGCGTTCTCGCGCGCCTCGATCGTTTGAAACAGCGCTTTGGTTTGCCGCTGTTTATCTGTGCGTCGCGTAAGAGTTTTTTGCGGGCTGCCAGTGGACGAAATTTGGAGAATGTGGCGCCGATGAGTTTGACGGCCGAATTATGGGCCAGCGATATTGGCGCCGATTATATTCGCACCCATGATGTCGCCCAGCTTCATGACGCTCTGGTATTGCGGCAAAAGTTGACGGAAATGCGCAACACCCTGTAATATTTCGCAAAATACTGTTATTTGCGGAGTATGCGAATTTTGCTACGACAAAACACAAGGTAGTGAGAGGTCGTTTAACAGCGTGCGTCCGAAAAGAGATTGAGCGATGATACGAAAATATTTCGGTACTGACGGTATTCGCGGCACAGTCAATGAAAGCAAAATGACGGCCGATGTGGCCTTGCGCCTTGGCATGGCTGCGGGTCGCTTTTTCACCGATGGTAGCCACCGGCACCGCGTCGTGATCGGCAAAGATACCCGCCTCTCGGGCTACACGATCGAGCCGGCGCTGGTTGCTGGTTTTACCTCAATGGGTATGGATGTGTTTTTGTTTGGTCCAATCCCAACCCCTGGCGTTTCGTTTCTAACGCGCTCTTTGCGTGCCGATCTCGGGGTTATGATTTCGGCCTCGCACAACCAGTTCGAAGATAATGGCATCAAGCTATTTGGCAAGGATGGCTATAAGCTGTCGGATGAGATCGAGTTTGAGATCGAACAACTGATGGATCCGGCGGCCAATTTGGAGTTGGCGGCGCCGCACGCCTTAGGGCGCGCCAAGCGGATTGACGATAGTCAGTCGCGCTACATCGAATTTGCCAAGCGTACCTTCCCGCGGTCTCTGACTTTGGAAGGGGTCAAGGTTGTGATCGACTGTGCCAATGGCGCGGCCTATCGTGTTGCGCCGACGGCTTTGTGGGAGCTCGGCGCCGAGGTCATTCCGATCGGTATTTCGCCCGATGGCTTCAATATCAATAAGGGTTGCGGGTCGACCGACACAAAACAAATGCAAGAGCGCGTATTGGCGGAGAAAGCCGATATTGGGATTGCGCTAGACGGTGACGCCGACCGGCTGATTATTTGCGATGAGACAGGTCGTATCATAGACGGCGACCAAATAATGGGCTTAATCGCGCTCGATCGCCATGCCAATGGCGGTTTGACGCGGAATGGTATTGTGACCACGGTGATGGCGAATTTAGGCCTAGAACGCCGTCTTCAACAAGATGGGCTCGAATTGGTGCGAACCAATGTCGGCGATCGCTATGTTGTCGAAGAAATGCGGCGCGGCGGTTACAATGTCGGTGGCGAACAATCGGGCCATATTGTCTTGAACGATTTCTCGGCAACGGGTGATGGACTTGTCGCAGCTCTACAGGTTTTGGCGGTGATGAAGCGTCGCAATATGCCGGTCGGGGATTTGTGCAAAGTGTTCGAGCCGGTTCCGCAGGTGTTAAAAAACATACGCTATAAAAACGGCGAACCTTTGACGCAAAGTGCCGTGCAAACAGCTATCCGCGAAGCTGAAGAAGGCCTCAACGGATCGGGCCGGGTATTGGTTCGCAAGTCAGGTACCGAGCCGCTTATTCGCATTATGGCCGAGGGCGACGATGCAGGGCAAGTGGACGCGGCCGTGGCGCATATTGCCCGTGCCGTCGAAAATGCCGCTAAGGCATGAGTGCAATTAAACCGATTTCGCGCGTTCTTGTTGTTGCTGGCTCTGACTCTGGTGGCGGGGCAGGGCTGCAAGCGGATATAAAATCGATCATGGCAATGGGCGGCTATGCGACGACCGCGATTACCGCGTTGACGGCGCAAAACACCAATGGCGTGCATGATGTCATGCCCATACCAGCCGATTTTATTCGTCAGCAAATGCAAGTCGTCCTGCAAGATATTGGCGCCGATATTATCAAGACGGGCATGCTGCACCGCCGAGAAATTATCGAGATGGTCGCCGAGGCTTGGGACAATTTTGGGCGCTTACCGATGGTGGTTGATCCTGTCATGGTCGCAAAGGGCGGTGCATCGTTGCTAGATCGCGAGGCGGCGTCGGCGCTGCAAAGCCTCTTGTTGCCAGCATCTCGATTGCTGACCCCCAATATGCCGGAAGCGGCCGTGCTCATGGGGCGCGATGTTGACACGCTCGACGATATGAAGCGCGCCGCTGATTGGCTGATGGATAGAGGGGCGGGTGCCGTTCTCGTCAAAGGCGGGCATGGGCATGAGCGCGCTATAACCGATCTATTGGCGGAGGCGTCGGGTTTTACGGTTTTTGAAACGGAGCGACTCGATTCTGCTCATACCCATGGAACGGGGTGCACGCTTGCTAGTGCTGTTGCGGCCTTGCTGGGGGCGGGTATGGCTTTGCCGCGGGCCGTCGAAGACGCGATCGTCTATGTCCAAGAGGCCATCAAAACCGCTCCTGGCTTAGGTTCTGGGCATGGGCCGCTGAACCACCGCGCCGGCCTGATACGACCTCAAGATAAGCCGTAAAATCCTCAATTGACTTTCTCATAACTTATCTATATCGCTCTTGTTGGGCCACCCCTCCCCACCGAGGGGCTACTATCTGAGAGGGTAGACTATCATGAGTGAAGTCACACAACCGGTAAGTCGGCCGGCTAATCCCGACTTTTCATCTGGACCTTGTGCTAAACGTCCAGGCTGGAGCGTAAACAGTCTCGCTGATGCGACGACGGGACGCTCGCATAGATCAAAACTAGGTAAAGCGAAATTACAGGAAGCCATTGACCGCAGTCGGTCTGTACTGGGCTTGCCTGATGATTATCGTATTGGCATTGTGCCGGGCTCGGATACCGGCGCTTTTGAAATGGCGATGTGGACCATGCTCGGCGCTCGCGGCGTCGATATTTTGGGTTGGGAGAGTTTTGGCTCGGGTTGGATCTCTGACGCTGTCAAACAACTCAAGCTTGGTGATATTAGAAAAATGGAAGCAGCTTATGGTGAGCTTCCTGACCTCAGCGCCGTCGACTTTAACCGCGATGTCGTCTTTACATGGAACGGGACAACATCGGGCGTCTGCGTGCCGAATGGTGACTGGATCGCGGCCGACCGCGAAGGTCTGACGCTGTGCGATGCAACCTCCGCTGCCTTTGCTATGGACCTGCCTTGGGACAAGCTCGATGTGACGACCTATAGCTGGCAAAAGGTTATGGGCGGCGAGGGCGCGCATGGCATGTTGATTTTGTCGCCGCGCGCAGTTGAGCGGCTGGAAAGCTACACACCTGCTTGGCCGTTGCCAAAAGTGTTCCGCCTGACCAAGGGCGGCAAGTTGATTGAAGGTATTTTTAAAGGTGAAACCATCAACACGCCGTCAATGATTGCGGTTGAGGATTACATTGACGCCTTGCGCTGGGCCGAAGAGATCGGCGGCGGCAAAGCCCTTTTGTCACGTGTGCAAAAAAATAGCGCCGTGATCGAAAACTGGGTGGCGCGGACCGACTGGGTCGATTATTTATGCCGCGACACGGCTAATCGCTCGGTGACGTCAGTCTGTCTCGTGATTTCGCATCCCGAGGTGTCGCGCCGCGACGGTGAGGCGCAGGCGGCCTTTGCCAAAAAAATCGTCTCGCTCCTCGAAGCTGAAAAAGTGGCTTATGACATTGGCGCTTATCGCGATGCTCCAGCCGGACTGCGGATCTGGGCCGGTGCGACCGTCGAGAGTAGTGATCTCGAAGCTCTGATGCCTTGGCTCGATTGGGCCTTTGCCAAAACGCTTGCTGAGGTATCAGCCTAAGCCGCACTCTAATTT
>JAYODZ010000106.1:4307-6205 GCA_038106515.1 Rhodobiaceae bacterium | reverse complement strand
CTTCATCCGAGACGATCATGCGAATAATCGCAACTTTATCGTCATAGGTATTAGCGGTATCCAGCATCTCCGCCGAGATGGCCTGTTTTTTCGGTTTGAGTTTGGCTTTGATATCTTCGAGCGACTCGCCTTCGCCGACCTCGATTGTATCAATATCCACTTCATCCTCGTTTTTAGACATAACGCCCCCAGGAGCTGCACCACCCACTGGCACAAAGATACGTGTCAACAGCGGACGAATAACGCCGAGCGTAATAATAGCAAGAATAAGGATGGTTGAAGACTGTTTGATGAATTCGGCAAACCATTCCTGCTCGTGCCAATCGCGTTTAAAGCCTTCCATTTCATTAACAAAGGGTGAGCTCGAGACCGTCAAGCTGTCGCCTCGATCGCCATTAATACCGATGGCGTTGCGCACAAGCCCCTCAATTTCTGCGATTTTCTCTGCAGGCAGGGCTTGCGTAACCGTCGCGCCCGTCTCGGGGTCGATCACATCTAAGTCACGCACCAGAACCGAGGCGTAAACGCGCGCGATTTTGTTGCTCGGATTTTGCGTCGTCGAAACGACCCGACTAATTTCGTAGTTGCGCACCTCGCTGCTCGAGCGACTTCTTAATTTCTCATTGGTTTGATCGCCATTGGGCGTACCCGCCCCAAGCTCCAGCTCAGCCTCGGTCGGCGGCGTATTCGACACCGCTCCGGGAATACCGCGGGCGGGAATTTCACCCGTCTCGTCTAATGTCTTTTGCTCCGAACGCAAGGCATTGCCTTCGGGATCAACCATTTCTTCGGTGCGTTCACTGCGGGTGAAATCAATATCGAGATTAACCTGGGCATTGACGTTACCGGCTCCGACAATCGGCGTCACCAAGGAGATAATACGCGTGCGGTAGACATCTTCGAGACGCATACGATATTCGAGTTGCGAATCCGTCAGCGATGATGCTGGATCATCCTGCGGGCGCGATAAGAGCGCCCCATTTTGGTCGATAATTGTCACATTTTGTTTGCTCAGCCCAGGAACCGAGGACGAAACTAAATGCACAATCGCTTCGACTTGTTGCCGTCCCAGACGACGCCCATTTTCCATTTGCACAAAAACCGAAGCCGTTGGATCAGGATTATTGCGGACAAAAACCGACTTTTCAGGAATGGCAAGGTGAATGCGGGCTGATATGACAGAATCGACTTCGCTGATCGAACGCGCCAACTCCATCTCTTGCGATTGTTTCAACCGCAAATTCTCGACCGAGCGGCTGGTGCCCATCGGCATATCGGACAAGCCAGCATAACCATCGGGAACCGACGTCGGTAGGCCTTGGGCAGCTAACATAATGCGCGAGCTGTGATAATCACCCACCGGAACCAAAACATCTCCCGAGGTCGGATCGAGCACAACATCGACGCCGGCATTTTTCAACGCGTCGACAACCTTCGCCTTTTCAGCTTCGGGCAAGGACGCATATAGCGTCGTCCGCTCGGGTTGCTGCAAAACGGCGTAGATAATGATACCGATAAAACAAATGGCAACCGCAATAATCGCGGGCGCTGAGCGCTGCACGCTTGGCTGGTTCAAAAAGTTCCGTACCACCGATAGCGCTTGGATATTCCCAACCAAAGCGCCAGCGCGTGAGCTGGTTTTTTCCGTTTGAAGATCTGTCACTGCCTCAGACATGGCTTACTCCTAAACCTCGATACCCATTAAACCGGCATATTCATAATGTCCTTGTAGGCGCTCAGCACCTTGTTCCGGACATTGAGAACCATTTGAAAACCAATCGATGACACTTGCTGCGCGACCATAACTTTCGAGAGATCATTTTCGACCCCCAACTCATAGGCCTTAGCAAGGTCAGCGCTATTTTTTTGCGCGTCGGCGACTTCACGAATTGCATCCC
>JAYODZ010000106.1:0-4297 GCA_038106515.1 Rhodobiaceae bacterium | reverse complement strand
CTCGCCGAATGGCGTAACGGGGTGTTGTGGACCCAGCACATCTTCGGCCCGCCGCATAACCTGTTGCGTTAAGTTACCAGTGCTCGCACTTACAGATTTTATTTCGGTCATCGTGCTGTCTCCTAGCTATTCACGGCTGCCAAACTAGGCCGCTGCTGGGCATGCGCGTGATATAAATCGCCCACATGCATATCGGTGATAATGTCTTGCGCTTGAATAATATTGTCTTGGCATAGGACCAGAGCGCGCTGCAGAACATTCTCTAATTCGCGAACATTGCCTGGCCAATCGTAATCGATCAGCGCTTGTAGCGCGGCCTCAGACATATCCGGGAGACTGTCAAGGCGGCCATCGCAATGCCGCACCAAGAGCGCACTAGCGATCGGAATGATATCGTCCGGACGGGCTGCAAGCGGCAAAGTGGTTAGGGGAAACACATTCAGGCGGTAATACAAGTCCTCGCGAAACGCACCCTCGCGAATGGCTTTCGGCATGTCACGGTTGGTGGTTGCCAAAACCCGCACATCCACAGGAATATCTTCGTGACCGCCGATCGGCGTCACGGTTTTTTCCTGCAAGGCGCGGAGTAATTTTGCCTGTAACGACATCGGCATTTCCGAAATTTCGTCGAGCAGCAAGGTGCCGCCATCGGCGGCTCTAAAAATCCCTTTATTGGCCGTCGAAGCCCCTGTAAAAGAGCCCTTCTCATGGCCAAACAAAATAGCTTCCAACATGTTTTCGGGAATTGCCGCACAATTCACCGCAACAAAAGGTTTATCGGCACGGACTGAATTTAAGTGTACGAATTTGGCGAGAACTTCTTTCCCCGTTCCGGTTGGTCCATTAATAAATACGGTAACATCGCTTCGAGCGACGCGTTGAGCGAGACCATACATCGCCATGCTGCTCTGGGCGCCAACGGCCATGTGTTTTTGCTGCGCGATTAGACTGATAACAGCTTCAAAACCATAAGATTCGGCTGGGCCCGACGCGAGATCGACATTAACAAGACGCCCCGCCAATTCGCTGGTGACAGCAAATTTTGGCTTTTGCTCATCAAGGACAATGACTTTTTTTGCCTTCAGCTTGCGGGCATAGTCGAGCAATGCCTCCGGCGTCTTCAACTTGGCATAAAATTTTTGGCTACAAATCAAGGCCTGGCTCGGTTTTAGCTCTTTTCCAGCCAAAGCCTTAGCATCCAATCGCTGACACGCCATGCCGCGGTGCTGCGCCAAACCCGACAAAGCGTCGGCGCAAGATAAACCAGCTTCTATAATCGTAACATCGGCCATAAGGCTCTCCTCTACCCAATCGGCTGATAAGAGGCAGGAAGCGTGCCAAACCGTCTAAAACCCCTGAAACTTTTACACGTCAATATTTAAATAATTGTTTTTCATTGATAAATTTTACATAGAAGTTTTTTCTTAAGTTCAGTTCAAAATTCTGACATATTGAATGAACGATTCGGATTTAGCTGTCGGGTTAATGACAGGGGGGATAATGCCGAAAACCAGCGCAACCAAGGCAAAGAGCCATGAAAAGCTCATCGATTCCCTAATCATAGGCCTGTCATCCCCCGCCAAAGAGCTGCGTCACTTAATTTCCGTTGTCGCTCCCTCCCCCAGCACTGTGCTGGTCCTCGGCGAAACTGGTGTCGGTAAGGATGTCGTCTCGCGCGCCATTCATGCCGCCTCACAACGCTCGGGCCCGCTAATTTCCGTCAATTGTGCCGCCATCCCTGCAGAATTGCTCGAATCCGAGCTGTTTGGGCATGAAAAAGGCGCCTTCACGGGAGCTGACAGCACCCGCAAGGGTCGTTTTGAAATGGCCCATGGTGGCACGCTGTTCCTCGACGAAATCGGCGATATGAACCTGTCCTTACAGTCTAAGCTATTGCGGGCGCTCGAAAACCGTACGATTCAGCGGGTCGGGGGCGGGAAAGAAATTGCGGTTGATTTCCGGCTCGTCTGCGCCACCCACCAAAACCTCGAAACCCTTGTTGATGAAGGAAAATTTAGAGCCGATTTGTATTTTCGGATCAATGTTTTTCCGGTCAATGTACCAACCCTTGCCGAGCGCGCCGTCGATATTCCGCTTTTGGTCGACCATATCATGGCGCAGAACAGCCATGACGCCAATCCGCCGATATTTGACGACAGCGCTTTAAGCGAGCTGGCTCGCTACCCATGGCCGGGCAATATTCGCGAATTGCGCAACGTGCTTGAGCGCGCCCATGTTTTATTTCCAGGAGCCTCAGTTACAGGCAAAAATGTCCGCGAAAATCTGCTGCGTTTGAAAGTCCCCGATCGCCAAGCTGAGCAAGATGCTTTGTGGGAAGCCACTAGCGCCCTAGCGGGCGTTCAAGGCGATAGTGCGCCATCTGATATCCCCCCAGTGCCGCACCCGTCGCATTACCAGCAATGGTTTGCCTATTTCGACCATATCGATATGCGCCGCCACCTGCGAGATGTCGAGGTCGTGCTCATAGAGGCGGCTTTGGAAAAAACCAATGGCATGATTAGCGGCGCCGCCGATGCGTTGAAATTGCGGCGAACGACCTTGATTGAGAAAATGAAAAAACTGATGATTGAGCGCCCGCTCTCTGCCCTCGAAGACGAAAACCAATCGGGCTCGGGTTAAGAATTATAGGCCTGCATCATTTTGCGCGACTGGCTCGAGCGGCGCGATAAATCTCCCAACGACGCTTCCAATTCGGCACAGAGATTGGCATTTTCGATGGCGCAGGTCTCAATAAAGTCGAGCACTTCAAGGCTACGCGCGTCTTCGGGCGCCTGCATCATGGCCAGCAAGAGATCGCGTCTTTGCGCGTCAATGGCGCATGCCATCTCGAAATCCCCAACCTCGAGAGCCTGTCGCAGGGATAGATTTAGTCGTTCAAAATCAGCGCGATACATCTGCGTCCCTATTCTGGCTTGATTTGTAACCACGCGTCGCGGATTTCGCTCAACATGGTGATGGCAAGCTTAGTATTGTCATTTTTCATCTCACGCATATCGCGCATCAATTGTTGTCGCGCATATTCATAGAGTTGAAAAAGATTATTGGCGATATCGCCGCCCTTCTCAAAGTCAAGGCTCGACTGCAAGGCATAGATAATCGTCAGGGCGCGGGCAAAATGCTTTGATTTTTGCTCCAACACGCCGCCATTTTTGATGTCCACATTGTCGGCGAAAATGGTCATGGATTTAACCAATTCGTCAAACATGGTGAGAACGATGGCGTGCGGATCATTAATTTCGGCGACAGCCTGACGCTCTGCATTTTGATAGGCCGCTCCAACTTTACCGTAATTCATGTTCATAAAAGACCCAGATGCTTGCTCAGCGCGCTAGAAGATAATAGTATTTCGTCATGGTGTTACCCATCAGTGTAAACAGTGCTGCCCAACTTCATGCCTGGCCCGCTCGGACCAATGCGGCAGTGATGGCGGCGCAGACCACGGTTTTCAATGCGGTGGGCTCTACCACTCCGACTTCTGCAATCGGTGTGCCAACTCCTGCGCAGCATGCGCGCGCTGTTGAAGCGACCGCTAGCTCGGCGGCGACGTCACTGGCACCGCGACCCAATCCCGAACGACGGCAGTATCATCCGCAAGGCGCGCCCTCGGCGGTCTTGTCAGAAAATTTCTTTTCATCGCGCGCCACCGCGAGCCCAGCGATGATGCACAACATGGCCGCGATACGCCAAGTCTATACGTCAAATATTTTGCGCGATGCGCCCCGCTTTACCGCCAATTTAAATATTTTAGCGTAAGGCTATTTACCCTCAATGTCGACGACCCGATTTTGTAGATCGAGATAAGCCGCAAACAAGTCGCCCTCAGTCACGATGCCGTCCATTGCACCCGTCTCGCGATCAACAACGGGAATACTCTCACCGACAAAATCACGCGCTGCTTCAATCGCTTGCAATAGCGATGCATCGCCCTTGATCGACAGAGCTTCGCCCTGCAAACACTGGCTCACCGCTTGTTTGGGATCGGCCTTGATGAGGCTCAAATATTCGAGCTTGCCAAGATAGTCACCTTGGCGCCCCACAACATAAGATTCGACGCGGCCATCTTTTTGCATCGTCGTGATGGCTTTTCCCACCGTCACGCGCGGACCAAAAGCCGTATAGTCCTGATGTACATAAGCAGCGAGCGGCGTTTCCATGAGGTTGAGGTGACCCCGCCCGCGGTGCAAATCAATGCCGCGATCAAGCAATAGCCGATCAAAGAAAGAAGCGCCGTAGAAAATATGAGCCACCCAACTCGAGATCACGATCCCAATCATAC
>JAYODZ010000105.1:4725-6390 GCA_038106515.1 Rhodobiaceae bacterium | reverse complement strand
TGTCTGAGCTTAGCCAGAGCATGGCCACGTTAGATCAGCTGCAAGGCGGATTGCTGGAACAGACGAGTGATCTAACGCGGCAAATGACTGACATGTTTGATCTCATCGACCAACGTGGGTCGCAGGCGGAGCGTCTGGTAGCGACATTATCGGAGGCAATTTCATTACTGTCGCGTCTGACAACTGATATGTCATCCGTGTCCGACACCGGGTGGGCGCTCGAGCAACTCGACCCGCAAGCCCCGCGCGCGTCTTCGAGCAATGCGCCCCTGGCGTCGCCGATGTCACCGTCGCAAAGCCAATTGCGCAATTTTTTCTCCTATGCCGTTCGCCGCGGGTTTGGGGGGATGTGATGGACAGCGGGTTTCATGATGTTGTGTGGTCGCACGCGCTGTCCTTTGGTTCGATCAGTGGGATGCAATTCAACACTGATATCGTCGCTATGAATTCCGGTTTCGAGCGGCGAAATACGCGCTGGCGTAATGGCTATCGGCGGTTTGATTTACGCATCGGTCCGGTGCGGTTGAGCGACATGGCGCGTCTCAAGGCATTTTTTGATGCACGTCAGGGACGTTTGAATGGATTTTTATTTCGCGACTGGATTGATAACCACACGGGCGGTGTTGAACCCAGTGCGACCGACGAGGTTTTAACAAATAGTGACGATAGCCGGCAGGTTTTCCATCTTTATAAAACCTATGGCGCGGTTGCTAAGCGAGTGTTTAAACCGCTTCGCGAGGGGTTTCGCCTCGCGGTCGACGGCGTCGAGAAACAAATCGATACCGACTATGTACTGGATACGGCCAATGGTGTCGTCCGTCTCCTGCAGCCTCTGGGGCAAAAAGAACAGCTTACTGCTGGCTTTTGGTTTTATATTCCTGTGCGCTTTGACACGGATTTTCTTGCCATCGAATTGGTGTCTTTTGAAACCGCTAAGATTGCGTCACTGCCCTTGGTTGAGCTCGCTTATGAGGCAAGCGCGTAATGCCTGCCGTTGTTCAACAGTCGTCCTCGAAAGGCGGGATCCATCATTTCGCACATTGTTGGAAAATTATCCGCCGCGACGGCGAGATTATAGGTCTCACAGACCATGACGTCGATTTGCGGTTCGACGACGTTACCTTTCATGCCAATGCTGGTATGACTGTCTCGCGCATGGAAAAGCGCCTCGGTTTTGACGATCACGGCTTAGATATTTCGGGTGTTCTTAGTCACCCCATCATTCGTGACGTCGATCTCGAAGAGGGCTTATATGACGATGCGGAATTCTCGATCTGGCTGGTTGATTGGGTGGATATTGCAAATCGACAGCTGATATTTTCCGGTATTCTGGGCGAAGTGGCGCATGATGGTACGAGCTATCGGGTTAGTATTCGTGCAAATATCTCGAAATTGGAGCGGGTCGAGGGGTTGATCTATCAACGCAGCTGCTCGGCCAGTCTCGGCGATGCTCGGTGTGGTATCGACCTCAGTCAAAACCGTTGGCGCTACAGCGTTCGTATCAGCGGTATTCACGACTATAGCCTTGAAGTGCAGGGTTTTAACCAAGGTTCGGGCTGGTTCAAAAATGGCCGCTTACTGCTCGACGATCGGCATTTGCGCATTCGCGATGATAGTTTACGCGGCGCCGCGCTCGCTGCCGATAGTGTTTTGGTTTTGGGTGTA
>JAYODZ010000105.1:3031-4715 GCA_038106515.1 Rhodobiaceae bacterium | reverse complement strand
GTTTATGGGAGCAAGTGCCGGCTTCGCTGTCGCTTGGACAATCGGTGGTGATCGAGCAAGGCTGCGATCAAGCTGAAACCACCTGCCGCAATCGATTTGCCAATTACATTAACTTTCGCGGCTTTACCAATTTGCCGACGCCGCAAGTTCTGGTGCACATTAATCGGGCGCGGTGATACATGCTTCGACGCGAAGAGGTGGCGGCCGCGGCGCGGGCTTGGATTGATACACCCTATCGGCACCGCGCCAGCCTGCGGGGGCACGGCGCCGATTGTCTCGGTTTAGTGCGCGGTCTCTATCGTGACTTAATTGGTGAGGAGCCTTTGCCTTTGCCAATTTATACTGTCGTTCCGCAACGGGCTGAGGGAGAGTTGATTTATGATGCCGCTTGTCGCGCCTTGCTGCGCGCTGGGCCGGAGATCCTTTGCGGTAATATTTTGTTATTTCGCATGCGCCCGCGCGACCCCATGCGGCATATGGGGGTGATGGTGAGTGCTACGGAAATGGTTCACGCTGCCAGCGGCCGCGGCGTTAAATGCATAAGTTTGACACCATGGTGGCGCCGCCATTGCGGCGCTATTTTTGATTTTCCAGGGATTATAGATGGGTAGTTTTCTGCTCTCGGCGGCGCAAGCTAGCAAAGCGGCAAATGATTGGTTTGGCCTGTTTTCGTCACTCGCGGGGTTTGCCTTTGACGAAACGGATCGCGTGATCGAGGGGCGCCGCTTAGAGCAATTTCAATTTCTAACCTCAGGCGAGGGGCGGTCCATCCCCCGTATATGGGGCCGGATGCGGGTCGGTGGGCATGTGATTTTTGCTGATGCCGTGCGCGAAAATATGACGTCGCACGACGTTGGTGGTAAGGGTGGCGGCGGTACAACGCGGCGTGACTATCGTTATACGATGAGCTTCGCCGTTGGTCTCTGTCAGGGACCTATCCGACAAGTCGGGAGGGTATGGGCCGACGGCGAGGAACTCGATCTGACACTGGTCGCTTTTCGGCTTCATACCGGATCGGAAACACAGCTCCCCGACCCCTTGCTCGAAGAATGTCTCGGTCGAGACCAGGCGCCAGGATTTCGCGGTCTTGCCTATATCGTGTTTGAGGATTTTGATCTCACGCAATTTGGCAATCGCCTGCCGCAATTAAGCTTTGAGGTTTTTGCTGCTGGTGACGGTCTTGCTGATGCGATTTCGGCAGTCAACATCATTCCGGGGGCCACCGAATTTGGTTATGACCCGATCCCGCATATTCGCCTTTTGGGACGGGCGCAAGCGGCATCCGAGAATATTCATATCTCGCCTCATAAATCGGATTGGTCGGTGGCGATGGATCAGTTGCAGCTAAGCTGCCCCAATACGCGCTGGGTGGCTCTCGTGGTAACATGGTTTGCTGATGATTTACGGCTGCAAAATCTAACAATTGCGCCACGCTGTGAGACTCGCAATAAGGATACTTATCCGAGCGACTGGTCGGTGCTGGGGCGCTCGCGGCAGTCAATTCCGCCGGTTTCGGAACTCGATGGTCGTCCAGCCTATGGCGGCACGCCAAGCGATGCCTCGGTGGTGCGAGCCGTGCAAGATCTGCACGCGCGCGGTTATCAGGTTCTATTTTATCCCTTTATCATGCTCGATGTGCCGGCGGCGGACGGCCGACCCGACCCGCTGACCGATGCCCCACAGA
>JAYODZ010000105.1:0-3021 GCA_038106515.1 Rhodobiaceae bacterium | reverse complement strand
ACCCGGTTTCCGTGGCGCGGCGAGATTACGTGTTATCCGGCGTCGGGGCGGGCTGGCAGTCCCGATGGTTCGGCGGCGATTGACAGCATGATGGCGCGATTATTTGCCGATGATGGCGCCGGCTTGGCGCCTATGGTTAAGCATTATGCGACGCTGTGTGCCGATGCCGGCGGGGTCGAGGCCTTTTTGCTCGCTTCCGAGCTTAAGGGCATTTCTCGCTTGCGTAATGGGTTGGACCGCTTTCCTTTTGCCGAGAAGCTCGCCGATTTAGCAGCTGAAATCCGCACCATTCTCCCCGATGCTAAATTATCCTATGCCGCCGATTGGACTGAATATGGTATTTTGGGTGGCGATCCCAATCGCGAAGAATTTCCGTTGGATCATTTTTGGGCCGATGTGAATTGCGATTTTGTTGGCATTGATTGCTATTTTCCGCTCTCCGACTGGCGTCATGGCGATCTGCATATTGATGCGCGCGATGGCGCCAGCTCGATATACGATCAGGCTTATTTGAGTAGCCAAATTCGCGGTGGCGAGCAGTTTGACTATTATTACGCCGATATCAACGCGCGCGATGCGCAACGCCGCTCGCCGCTCATCAGCACCGGGCGGAATGCGGGATTGCACCGCATGAAAGATCTTCATGCCTGGTGGTCGCAATTGCATTATCGTGTCAATCATGGCGGGATGCTCGGGGTCACGGCTTGGCAGCCTCAAAGCAAACCTATTTGGTTGACGGAGTTAGGGTGTCCCGCCGTCGATAAGGGCAGCAATCAACCCAATTTATTTCCCGACTTGCAGCGGGGTGAGGCGGGGCGCCCTTACTATTCGACAGGAATGCGGGATGACTTGATCCAACGACAATATATTCGCGCGCTGGTCACTTATTACCGTGATCCCGCTCATAACCCGATTTCGAGCGTTTATGGTGCGGCGATGATTCCGCATGACGCATTTTTTATATGGGCGTGGGATGCCCGGCCATATCCCGCTTTTCCTTATGCCCGCGGGGTTTGGGCCGATGCGCCCAATTGGCAGGCGGGTCATTGGGTAAATGCGCGGCTTAGCAGTACATCATTAACCGATATGTTATCTGATCTGACAGCGCATGATTTGCAGCTCGATGGCACGATTTTTAACACCAGTTTTGACGGCTATATAATTGATCGCGTGCAGACGCGGCAGGAAAGTTTACAGCCCCTCATGCGGGCGTTTGGCCTTGATGTTGTCGCCCGCTTTAATAATTTGTATGTGACGCCGAGGATGGCAAGTCGCGTCATTGATATTTCTGTCGATGACCTCGCTGTCGTCGGCGATGAAGCGCCGCAGCATTATAACTTGTCGGACCGACAAAAATTACCCCACGAGGTGAGGCTGTCCTATCACCGCAATGACGCCGCTTATGAGCCGAGCATAGCGACAGCGCGTAAGCCGGGCGCGATGGCGCCGGTGCAGTCTTTGGCCCTACCTGCTGTTTTGAGCGCCTCGCAAGCACAAATCTTGGCCGATCGTATTTTGCGCGAGAGTTGGGCCGAGCGCGAGCGACTGACGCTGACGCTATCGCTCGCTCATAGCTGGATTGAGCCAACCGACATAATACGTTTTAACGCTCGCCTCTGGCGGGTGACAGCGGTCGAGCATAGCACTGTCATTCGCGTGCAAGCTGTCGCGCATAATCAAAATCTGTATGATGCCGCGGATCTCGTGCAAACCGCGCCGATCGAGATCGAGGGCTACCAAACGCCGAAAATCTATCACCCTTATGCCGTGATGCTCGATTTGCCGGTGGGTTGGCCCGCACGGCCGATCAATACGATTTGGCCCGCCGGCGTGCCCGTTATGGCGGCGACGGGTTCGCCGTTTCCGACACGTGTACGGGTCACCGACGACGCCGACACATGGCAGCTCGATATTGACTACCCTGCCGTGATCGGGCGTCTGTTAGATCCGATACCGGCAGGCCCAATTGGGCGCTGGGTGAATGGTCAAACCTTGCGTATCGAATTGGATTATGGCGCCTTGCAAAGTCGTCAGCGTGTCGACGTTTTAAATGGCGAAAATTGTCTCGCGATCAAAACCGATCGCGGCTGGGAAGTTATACAATTTTCCACCGCCGAGCTGGTTGGCGCTGAGATTTATGCCATCAGCGATTTTTTACGCGGGCAGGCGGGCAGTGACGGCGTTATGGATCGCTTGTGTCCAGCTGGCCGCGACTGCGTGCTGATCTCAAATGCCCTAAAACCGCTGCCCGTCGAGCTGGGTGGCCTTGGTGATGAAATCACTTACCGCTATGGGCCGCTTGATATGGAGGACACTAGTTTTGCTTGGCGATCGTCGACAAGCGATGTAACGCAGGCCGGCTTGAAATGTTTGGCGCCGGCGCATTTGCGCGCGACTTGGGCACTTACAGCCGACATTAAGCTGTCATGGATCCGGCGTGGTCGTCTCGATGCCGACGATTTTGAAGCCGCTGACATCGTCCTTGGCGAGGTTGAGGAGCAGTATCGCCTAAGAATCTGGGCCGATGAAGTGGTGGTGCGGCAAGAGACAATAGCTGATCCGCAATGGGTCTATCGCCGTGATGATTGGCGAGATGATCGTGCGGCCTATGCTGACGCCTCGGTGTGGCGGGTTGAGGTTGCGCAAGTGAGTCAAAAACGGGGAGCTGGCTATGCGGCCACCTTGAATATCTCCCCCTATCTAGACATGACAGCGTAAAGCAGAAGCTAAGCGCTCCTTCAAAGAGAGGTCCTATAGTGATTAATAATCCAGATGAAAACACCAACCGATTGGGCTTGCCTTATCTCATACCATCACAAGCGCAGAAACATGTGACGGTGAACGAGGCTTTGCAAAAGCTCGACGGTATTGTGCAATTGACCTTGCAAACGGCGATGACCAGTGCACCACCGGAAGACCCGGCTTCGGGAACCAGCTACTTTATTGCCGCGGATGCGGTTGGAGTTTGGTCGCATCGTGCTGGGCAGATTGCGACTTGGCAAGATGGCGGCTGGATCTTTG
>JAYODZ010000104.1:0-6421 GCA_038106515.1 Rhodobiaceae bacterium | reverse complement strand
CGCCGGCAATCTCTGTTAACTCACTACCTATCCCAGTCGTCTAATGCCAATCCGTAAAAAGTAGCGAGACCCCCATCATGGAGCAGACCCCCTATAGCCGCCTAATTGCGTCCTTAACATCTGATCAAAACACTTGGAAAGTCACCATACCCTTGGACTGGGGACAGGGCAGAACAGCATTTGGCGGTATCGTTGCCGCCGTGATGTATGAAGCCGTCAAAAAAAGCTTTCCTGACTTACCGCCTCTGCGGACGGCACATATTAACTTTATCGGCCCAGCCATCGGCGATCTGACGATCTCCAGCTCAGTTCTGCGGGCTGGTAAGAACGTCACCTTCATCGAATGCTGTCTGTCGGGAGAAAAAGGCCTAGCGAGCAAAATTATATTCATTTTTGCGCAACCCTTGGCTGGCGAAACCGATCAAGACTACCCCAAGCGGACCGATGTGCCCGAACCCGAGACCTTACCGCAATATGCCGAACCGCCGCACAAACCGTCCTTTTTGGGACATTTCGAACGTCGCATCATCAAGGGACCCGAATTTCTATCGCAAACCCATCACCCCGAATTCTTGATCTGGTTACGTCTGCGCGACGTCGAGGCACGCGATTTGTTCTCTTCTCTTTTGGCGCTGGCCGATGCGCCGCCGCCAGCCGCTTTGGCCGCCACCAAAACGCTGACCGCCCTGAGCACAACCAACTGGGCCATCAATTTATTGCGCGATACGCCCAAAACCGAAGATGGATGGTGGCTACTGGAAAGTACAACGCAACACATACGTCACGGCTACTCATCGCAGCGCATGACGATATGGAACCGCGCCGGCGAGCGCGTTATCGACGCACTACAACATATTGCCGTATTTGAGTAATTACAGCCCTAGAACAAATTTGGCCATAATGCCGCGCTGAACTTCAGACGTCCCACCATAAATGGTTGAGGCGCGCCCCGATAACATGCCTGCCATGGTCTCTGGACCGCGATCGCGAAATGAAGGCTCATTGCCGCTCGGCGCCGGCCTATACCCATAGCCTTGCTTCGGCAAAGCAGCGTGATCCATGACATCCACCGCGAGATCAGAGACATCCTGTTGCAAATGCGTACCAAGAAGTTTGAGCGGCAGGGGCAATACCATCGATTCGATGGAACCAGATTGCGAGGCCAAGGCCCGCGCTTCGAGCATCGACAACGCATCTAAACGAACCGATAGCTCGCTGAAACGGCGCAAAATATCTTCGCCAACATAGCTATCATTGTCCGCTTGGTCGAGGTGATCATGCATTGACTTGATATTTTGCAACCCAACCCGAATGCTCCCCGTATTGGCGATCCCAATACGCTCATGGGTCAACAGAAACTTAGCGTAAGTCCAGCCCATATTTTCTTCGCCGACAAGGTTCTCGGCTGGCACGCGCACATCCGTAAAATAGGTCTCATTCAAGTGATGTTCGCCGTCGATTGTATGGATTGGTTTGACTTCCACGCCCGGCGTCTTCATGTCGATCAACAAAAACGAAATACCTTGTTGCGGCTTGCCCTCGGTGCTGGTCCGCACTAAACAAAAAATCCAATCCGCCCAATGCGCTTGCGTTGTCCAAATTTTCTGACCATTGACAACATAGTGATCGCCATCGCGCACAGCCATGGTGCGCAAAGATGCTAAATCAGAACCTGAGCCAGGTTCCGAGTAACCCTGGCACCATAAGGCCGAGCCATCGAGAATAGAGGGCAAAAATTTCGCTTTTTGCGCTTCGGTGCCAAAACTATAGATAACCGGCCCGACCATAGTAATGCCGAAAGGTGACTGCATCGGCGCTCCGTGCTCTGAGCACGCATTGGCAAAAATCGCACGCTTATTATCGTTCCAACCCGTGCCACCAAATTCCTCGGGCCAAGCAGATGCCGCCCAACCGCGCGCATATAATTGACTTTGCCACCACTGCGTTTGTTCTTTGCTCTGGGTAAATAGATTTTTTCCCAAGGCTTCATGCCCAGCTGGCAAAACCTCATTGAGCCAAGACTTAACCTCGGCGCCAAACTCTAATTCTTCTGCTGAAAAAGAAAGTTCCATGAGCGTCATCCTTTAAAAATAAAGTATGGAGGTAAAATAGGAACACGCGGTCGCGAAGTCCAGCTAGGCCAATGTGGCGAAAAGCCTCACGGCATCTACCCTGCTTTCGCGCAGAGATTAACGGCTGCGGGTAAAACGAACGCCTGGCGCCGGCGGCGTTTCTGGAGGGCCGGCAAAACATTGTGCTTTGGCCATCCAGTCCTGTGCAATCGGGCCAACCACCTGCAGTGAGGTATCCGCGATATTACGCACTTGCGTCACGACCTGACAAAACTCGGCGGCAGCGCCGGAAATACGATCAGCGGACGCTGCATCGCCATAACACCAAACTGCGCCCGACGGCGCCGTCAACTCAACATAGGGAATGTCGCCAAGCGGCTCTTGTTTGCGCGTGGCATAAGTCCAACCATACGTATTCAGTCCCAAAACAACAATATTTTGGATATGGTCTTGATCGCGGCGGGTTTCACCGAGCTGATCATACACTTCTTGTGCATGCGCCCAAGTTTCCATCAGGCGCGCCGTTATGCTGGAACGCGCGCTCATCGAAGGGCCAGCCCATTTTAAGCGTCGTTTCGGGTCTTGATCGCGAAACGCATCGGCGGTGGCGATATACATCTCTTGCCAGAGCGCGAGTAATGCTTGCCCTTTCTCGCCGCTTAAAAATTGCCGCTCACGTTCTTTAAGCGGCATATGCGCCAACTCTTTTCCAAGCATTTTTTCGATATAGGCCTCGAAACCCGGTTCATTGACGAGCGACTCGCGGGCGGCCCAATTCCAAATGTGCAAATGCTCCAGCACATCATTCAAACTCCAGCCCTTAAACTGCGTGGTTTGCTCGAACTCTTGATCCGACAGCGGCGCGAGCAACGCATAAAGCGCATCGCACTCGGCTTTAAAGTCATCCGCCTGTGTAATCATTCTCCATCCTCCACGATTTCCGCCAGCATATCGCCAGCGGCAACCTGTTGGCCGGCTGCCACAAAAACATCTTCGACCGTACCATCAATTTCAGCGGTAATTTCATGTTGCATTTTCATCGCCTCAACGACACAGATCTGCTGACCGACTTTGACCTGCTCACCTGTGACGACCGAAACTTTAATAACACTGCCATGCATCGGCGCCGTCACGCGGCCTGAGCCAGCCGCATTATCGGAAGCTGCCGACCGTCCGGTTAGATTTTCACTGACGCAAAGGCGCCCATCAATGCTGCAATGCAATCGCCGATCGATCGCCAGCATATCCATGGCATGGGTTTGCCCGTCAATGGTACAAGTAAGCTGCGTCGCGCTGCGTGACACGACCCGCACATCACAAATTTGATCTTCGATTAGCACCTGCAAGGCGCCGGTATTTGAAACTCTAACTTCCGCCGCACAGAGGTCTTCGCCTTGCGCAAATTTAAAAAGTGACCGCGCCTGACCTAAGGTTGAAAAATTTAGATAATGATCACCGACATGAATCGCCTGCGCTTGATGCCGGATTTGCGCTTGCACAAAATGGCCAACCGCGAGCATGACTTGTTCATGTCGGCTCACCGGTGGCGCACTAAAATCTTCACCCGAGAAATTTTCGGCAATAAAAGCGGTCGTTGCCGAGCCCGTGATAAAGGCTTCGCGCTCCAAACAGGCGATCAGGAAATCGCGGTTATTGGGGAGCCCGAATAAGGGGGTCGCCCGCAAAGCCGCGAGCAATCTTTGCCGCGCAACTTCGCGCGAACGACCATAGGCAATTATTTTGGCCAACATCGGGTCATAAAAAGGTGAGATCGCCTGTCCTGAGGCGATGCCCGCATCATAACGCACACCCTCCATCTCCGCCGGCTGCCACAGCTCTACCCGTCCTGTAGCTGGCAAAAACCCGTTCGCGGGGTCCTCAGCGTAAAGTCGAATTTCGATCGCCGCACCGGTCAACACAATATCGTCTTGCGTCAGGCCGAGCGGCAGACCTTCCGCCACCTGAATTTGTAACGCAACCAGGTCAACACCCGTGACCTCTTCAGTAACAGGATGCTCGACTTGCAGACGCGTATTCATTTCGAGGAAATAAAATTTTCCCTCTGCATCGAGCAAAAACTCAACTGTGCCTGCACCACGATAATTAATGCTTTGCGCCGCATCGACAGCAGCCTGCCCCATTTCCGCCCGCAATTCGGGGGTCATGACCGGACAGGGAGACTCCTCAATAACTTTTTGATGCCGCCGTTGGACCGAGCAATCGCGCTCACCGAAATGCACCGTATGGCCAAAGCTATCGGCAAAAACCTGAATTTCGACATGACGCGGCTTAATGATCGCCTTTTCCAAAATCAGCTCACCCGAGCCGAAGGCGTTTTCGGCCTCTGAACGTGCCGATTCGAGCGCGCCCTTCAACTCCTGCTCGGCATGCACTAAACGCATACCGCGCCCGCCGCCGCCTGCCGCCGCCTTCACCATCAGCGGAAAACCGATTTCGGCACCGGCCGCCAGCAAGCGTGCTTCTGACTGATCCTTGTCCTCATAGCCAGGAACGCATGGCACGCCAGCTTGGATCATCAAGCGTTTGGCCGCTGCCTTATTGCCCATCAAATCAATCGCTTCCGCAGTCGGGCCAATAAAAATAATCCCAGCCTCCTCGACCGCCGCCGCGAAGTCAGCGTTCTCAGACAGAAAGCCGTAACCAGGATGAATGGCATCGGCGCGGCATTGTTGTGCCGCGGCAATAATTGCTTCGCCGCGCAAATAAGACTGTCCTACGGGAGCAGCCCCAATACAGACTGCCTCGTCTGCTTCGCGCGTGTGTGGCGCTTCAGCATCGGCCTCGGAATATACAGCAACTGTTTTGATGCCGAGCGCGCGCGCTGTGCGCATCACGCGAAGCGCGATTTCGCCGCGATTAGCGATTAATATCTTACTTATCTTTGCCATGCTTTTCCCCAGCCTCAACTACCCAATTTGGCTTCCGCTTTTCGATAAAGGCACTCACGCCTTCAACACCCTCTGCACTGAGCATCGCTTGCGCGAAACCTTTGGCGGCAAATTTACGCATCGCCTCACCGCTGAGATCGCGCGTTTTCAATACAATTTCTTTGGTAATGCGGTTGGCGCCAGGGGCGCACCGCAGAATATCGGCGCGAATAGTTGCTTCGCGCGCCTCTGCCTCGGCGCAGTCGGCCACAACAAAATCGGCGAGGCCAATGTTACCCGCTTCGACGCCATCAAATCGCGCCGCGGTCAGCATGAGACGGCGGGCTCGCGACAGGCCAAGACGTTGTACCACGAAGGGGGCAATCTGCGCCGGTGGAATACCGAGCGTCGTCTCTGTTAGCGCGAATTTGGCATCGCGGGTCACAATCACCACATCGCCGGCGCAGACAATACCCAGCCCGCCCGCCATAGCGGCACCTTCCACCAACATGATGACAGGATGGGGAAACTCATTAATAGCCGCAAAGAGCTCCCCGCCAGCCTCGCTCGAGGCAGCCACATCGGCTTGATTTTGTTGGCCGCCTTGATAAATCGCCTGAAAGCCTTTGATATCGCCGCCAGCGCAAAACACGCCGCCCTTGCCGCGCAAAGTCAGGCCACGAATGTCAGCGCGATCGCGCAAACTCGATAAATGCTGTAGCAAAAGATCAGTGACATCGCCCGAAAGCGCATTGCGCGCCTCAGGCCGATTAAACCACAATGTTGCCCAGCCATCGGCGACGTCACAAATTAGAGGTGCCTCGCTCATGATGGGACCTATATCCGTGCCACGCCAAAGGCATTTGGCTGTAGGTTGCGATGTTGCGACTCCCAAATCGTGTCGAGCACAAAACCCAGGACTTTGCGTGTATCGCGTGGGTCGATCATGCCGTGATCCAGCATGCGGCCCGATGTGTAGAAGGCGTCGCTTTGCGAGTCGAAAATATTTTCGATTGCGGCGCGTTGTTTAGCGAGGGCCTCGTGATCAACTGTCTCGCCGCGCCGCTCGGCACCAACAATCGCCACTTGCTCCATCGTACTGGCGGCTTGTTGCCCGCCCATAACACCGGTTGTCGCCGATGGCCAGGTGAACAGGAAATCGGGGTGATAACCAATACCCGCCATACCGTAATTGCCGGCACCAAAACTACCGCCAACATAAAAACTGATTTTCGGTACCCGCACATTCGAGACCGCTTGAATCATTTTCGACCCCATCTTGATCATACCAGCGTGCTCATATTTCGTGCCGACCATATAGCCCGTGATATTGTTCAAAAACACCAGCGGCATTTGCGCTTGGTCACAGAGCTGGAAGAAATGCGTCGCCTTGGATGCCCCATCGGGGTCAATCGGGCAGTTATTGAACACAATCCCAACCTTATTTCCATGCACCTGACC
>JAYODZ010000103.1:0-6428 GCA_038106515.1 Rhodobiaceae bacterium | reverse complement strand
TATACGGTCACGGTCAATGATATCAATGAGGCGCCGGTCGTCGTCACCCCGATCCAGGATGGTGATATTGAGCTGAGCCGCACCGGCCTCGTGCTCGACACCAGCACGGGTTTTGCTGATCCCGATGCTAACGATGCGGGGAGCTATAGCCTTTCCCTGTCCGACGGCTCGTCTTTGCCGAGCTGGCTGAGCTTCAACACCCAAACCGGCGAGCTGTCGGTTGCCGATGGCACCCGCATTCCCACTGGGGTCGATCGGGTGGCGAGCTTGAGCTTCACCGTCACCCGCACCGATAAGGGCGGGCTGAGCGTGAGCGATGACTTCACCCTGAATTTTATTTTCGACCTCAGGGTGATTTACGACTACGCCGTCGGCAACAGCCCCTTGGCTCCGACATTTGCTGAGTTGGCCCAATATACCACCGGCGCCGACTTCTTGATTATGCAACGCTATCTCGATGCCTTGATTGCGCGCGGTGGTGCCGATAGCTTCACCGACCCGCGCGACGATGCGACGGCCTTCAGCAACCAATTACAGCTGATGATCAATCAAGAAAGCCGCAACTTAAATTGGCTTTACGCCACTGAAGATGGCGACGGTGATCCGCAAACCCCGCCCGCCATTCCCAGCGATGCCGGCACCGCCGATCTGTCTTTGGCGACTGATCTGACAGGGATGTTTAAAGGCAGCGATTTCAACCAGGATATTTCGCAATGGAATATCGGCGCCGTCAAGTTTTTGGCCTCGACCTTTGAAAATGCGATTAATTTCAACCAAGATATTTCGCAATGGGATGTCTCGGAGCTGCTAACGGCGGCGCGCTTCTTACGCGGCGCCAGCGGCTTTTCGGTCAATAATTATGATAAATTGCTCGAGGGCTGGAGCGATATCGACACCAAGCGCGGCGAAACGACCCTGAAGGTGGCGTTATTTGAAGGCGCCCCTGCGGGCTACACCAATGCCACCGCGCGCCAAGCTCTGATCGATGCCGGCTTGACAATCAATGATGGCGGCCCGCTGGCCGGCGTTGTCATCGGCCAAAATGGCGCCGACGACCAACTGGATTGGCGGAACGCCACCAGCAATCTGATTCTGCACGGCCTCGGCGGCCGTGACAGGCTCCTAGGTGGTTCTGGTAATGATCACCTTTATGGCGGCGCCGGCACTGATCTTCTGACCGGCGGTGGTGGCAATGACGTCTTCCACTTTGATAGGCTCGATGGCGGGGAAGACGTCATTTATGACCTGCAGTTTAATTTGCAAAGCGGTACCGAGCGCGACCGTATCGATATTAGCGCCCTGCTCGATGGTTATGATGATACCAAATCGCTGAGCGATTATATTCGCGTCGACACCAGCTTGACTGGTGTTTTGAGGATCATTATCGACCCCGATGGCGACGCCACCACCACCGACACCTTGCAGATTGACATTGATCTAGCGGGCTCCAGACTGGTGAATGCCGACGGCACACCCATGACCACGGCGCAACAGCTGATCGATGCGGGGATTTTCATCACCACGCCGGGTGCTGGCAGCCCAACCGATCCCGTGTGGAACCAAGCGCCGCGCATCGAGGATCCGAATGAACGGGCTTACGTTCCTTATCGCATCGAGGAGGGCAGGGCCGATGTCGCGACCTTCGATGCCACATCGCTGACGGGGGGCAGCTTGAGCTATAGCCTGTCGGGCGATGATGCGAGCCTGTTTACCTACGACCCCAGCAGCGGAGCGCTGCGTTTCAACACCGCCCCGACTTATAATGTCGCGGGTGATAATCGCTACGAGCTGACCCTAACAGTCAGCGATAGCAATGGCGGTGGCAACCAAAAAAATCTGGTCATCGATGTCGACCCCAATACGGCAACGCTGACCCCCTTGCGGGCGACGATGCAAAAAATCTATGACTATGCGCAGGGCCTTTCGAACCTACAGCCCGTTTTGGCGGATTTTGAGGCCCTCGCCAATCACGTCAATTTCTCGATCGCAGATCGCTACAATGATTTTGGAAATTTAAGAGGAGCTGGCTTCACCAACCCGACGACCGACGCCGGAGCTTTCCTGATCCAGCTGCAAAATCATATCGCCGCACAAAGCAGAGATCTAACCTATTTGTATTTCGGTAGTAGGACTGCGCCGGATAATATTGGCGATGCTGACACCTATTATGCCTCCACTATGGAATCTATGTTCAACAGCAACACGGCTTTCAATAGCGATATTTCTGGCTGGGATACCAGCCACGTCACCAACATGAACAGCATGTTTTCTGGCGCCAGCTCTTTTAACCAAAATATTGGCGGCTGGAACACTGGAGCCGTGACCGATATGGCACTTATGTTTACCAGCTGCACTGCTTTCAACGGCGATATTTCTGGCTGGGACACCAGCGCCGTCACCACTATGTACTATATGTTTACTAGTGCCAGTGCCTTTAACCAAAATATTGGCAGCTGGAACACCGGTGCCGTCACCACTATGCAGAACATGTTTACTGACGCCAGTGCCTTTAACCAAAATATTGGCGGCTGGAACACCGGCGCCGTCACCACTATGCGGCAAATGTTTAATCGCGCCAGTGCCTTTAACCAAGATATTGGCAGCTGGAACACCGGCGCCGTCACCAATATGCGGCAAATGTTTGATAGTGCCAGTGCCTTTAACAAGGATATTGGCGGCTGGAACACCGGCGCCGTCACCACTATGGAGCAAATGTTTTATTTAGCCAGTGCCTTTAACCAAGATATTGGCGGCTGGGACACCAGCGCCGTCGCCAATATGCAGAACATGTTTAATGGCGCCAGTGCCTTTAACAAGGATATTGGCGGCTGGGACACCAGCGCCGTCACCGCTATGTACTACATGTTTTATAACGCCAGTGCCTTTAACCAAGATATTTCCGGCTGGGATGTCTCCTCCCTCACCAACGCCCGTAGTTTTTTAACCGGTGCAAGCAGTTTCTCGCGGGAAAATTACGATAAATTACTGGTCGGCTGGGCCGATATCAACACCGCCAGCGGCGAAACCGGCCTGCAAAATAATGTGGTCTTTACCGGCGCCGATGCGGGCTATACCAATGCCACGGCGCGGCAATATTTCATCGACACCTATAACTGGACCGTTGTGGGGGGCGGCTATAGGGGTAACGACCCACATGGAGATGGAGGCGCCAACACGCTTGGCGATAGCGCCGCGACCGAGGCGCAAACCCTGCACGGTCTCGGCGGTAATGATACGATCACCGGCGGCTCTGCCGATGACCACCTCTATGGCGGCGCGGGAGATGATACGCTGACCGGTAATGGCGGCGCTGATACCTTCCATTATCTCTTTACCAATGCCGGCAGCGACACCATCACCGATTTTAACCCGCTGCAAGATAAGATCGATATTAGCGTCTTGCTCGACGGCTATGGCGTGACCGGCTACGGCCAGAGCTTGGCTGACTTTGTCACCGTCACCAGCGATGCCACCACCCAGACGGTGACTCTGACCATCGATGCCAATGGTCAGAACACCGCCACTGTACCCGTGGTTAGCATCACCTTGCAAAATCTGCCCGACTACACGGCCTATGACACGCTGCAAGAGTTGATGAACGCCGATGCGATTATTTATCAATAAGGAGGCTGATTAAAAGAAATTGCTGTTAAGCGCATAAATTAAAAAAGCAAGGCTTAACGAAAAAGAAACCATTGCTATGTTTTAGTGAGTTCAGCACAAAATTTTCTTTGTCCTCCATTCTGCGTTCTGTTCTGCGTCTTTAAAAACCGCCACTTGTGGCCAGAAAAATAATAAGGGACCAGCTATGACCGCTCATTCACCGCGCTTTTTGCGTGCTCAACGCTCCAGCGACTTTTCTCATGTTCTCGATCTCGCGGCACGGCAGGTGCCTCTCGCCACGGCCTTGAAACAAGCAACGGCATTCTCGTCGTGGCGGCGCGGTTTGACGGCGGCATCGCCCCTGACCTTGGCCTTGTTGGCCGCTTGTGGCGGCGGTGGTAATGGCAGCGGCAATGAATATTCCGTGATCACCCCGACGGGGAGTGGCTCGGGGAGTGGTACGGGCGGCGGCACCACGCCAGCCAGCGATGAGCTACAAGTCAATGTGCTCGATGGTCCGGCAATGGGCGCTCGGATCTATGTCGATGAAAATGGCAATGGTATTTTTGAGCCGGGTATCGATACCTATATTGGTGAGACCGATGGTCGCGGCTTCATCGATGTGCCGGTCGAACATCGGGGTAAGCTCGCCTTTGCTGATGTGAGCGACGCGGTGGATATTTATAGCGGCCGCGGCTTCGACAGTAACGCCGTGTATTCGAACATGATCGACGAAGTCTCGACAGTGATTGTGATCTCGCCGCTGACAACGATTTTATACGATGCCATCCAGCGCGAACGGGATCAGGGCGGCACGCGAAGCGACGAAGAGGTCAAACAAGAAATTCTCGATCGGCTATTTGGCAACGGCGCGGTCAGCGAAGACGATATCGCTAATCCCGATTTTTATGTCCCGACCGATGATCTGACCGCGGTCGATGCCAATAAGCGCAATATGATCTCCGAGATCAGTGCGCGGCTCGATAATATGATGGACAGCTTCGGCAATGATGCGCGCGTGCGCGAGACCGTGGAGGCGATTTTGCGCGGCGACAGCCTACCGGCGCTTAGCGATGAGATGAGCGAGACGCTGGCGCGGCTCGATTATGGTAAGCCTTTTGCCATCCCCGATGCGGGTGACATCACCCTCGATCGCGGCCAACCCGAGGCCCTCGATATCTCGGTCTGGGGTTATTACGACCCGTTTGGCGATGACGGTGCCTCGCTTGGCACGCCTAATCCGGCGGCGATTGTCATTACGGGCTTGTCGGATGGCGTTGTGTTGATCGGCCCCGATGGCGAGGTTTATGTGGCCGGTGATACAATTCCGTTCGATCAGCTTGCTGGCTTGCAAATTCTTGCCGCTGGCGCTGGCGATAGCGTCTCGATCGACTATCAGGTCAGCGACGGCACCTTTTTGAGCGCCGTCGAGAGGCTGAGCTTCCCCGTGGCCGGCAGCGTTTTGACGTGGAATGATCCGATGGCGATGGTGGAGGCTACGGAAAACAGTGCCGATCCCATTGCCACGGGGGCGCAAAGCACGGGCGCCGATCCGATCACCTACCGCATCACCGGCGGCAATGATATGGATCTGTTCACGGTTGATGCCGCGACCGGCGAAATTAGCTTCATCGAGGCGCCCGATTTTGAGGCGCGGGCCGACGCGAATGGCGACAATATTTATGAGGTGATGCTGACCGCTAGCGACGGAACAAATTCGATCTCGCAGTTGTTGCGCATCGCCGTTACCGATGCCGATGATGTGCCGGTTTGGGAAAGCACCGTCGATGCCGTGACGCTCGATGAGAACACGACGCCCGTTGGTCTCTTCGCCGCCCTCGATGAGGATGCGAGCGACACTATTACCTATGAGGTGATCGACGGGGCAGATCTGTTTAGCATTGATAGCAATGGGGCGTTGCGCTTTATCGCGGCGCCCGATTATGAAAATCCAGCCAATGGTAGCAATGAGTATCAGGTCACGATCACGGCCAGCGATGGCACGACGACGCTGACCCGCACGATCACCGTCACGGTCGCCGAGGCCAATGATGCGCCAGTGGCGGACGTGGCGACAGATAGCTTTAGCATCGACGAAGATGCCACCAGCCTGACGATCAACACTGCAGCGGCGCATTTCTCTGATCAAGATGGCGACACCTTGCTCTATAGCTTGAGCGATACGGTCGCGGGGAGCGGCGATAGTGGTAATTTCCAGATCGACCCAAATAGCGGCGAAATTACCTTAAGCCCAAATGCGGCATTTGATTTTGAAACGCAATCGAGCTACGCCATCACCGTCACGGCCACCGACCCTGACGGAGAGACAGCGACAGTCAGCTATACCGTCACGATCAATGATATCGATGAAGCGCCGGTAGCCGATGCGACCCGCGTCAGCTTCTCAGTCGATGAGAACAGCTTATCGATCAGCGAAGACGCCGGGGCGCATTTCTCTGATCCCGAGGGCGGCACGCTGAGCTATCGTTTAATCGACGCGGCAGGTGGCGCTGGCGACGCTCGCTTTTTCGATATTGATGCCGCGGGCGTGATTAGCTTGCGCCCAACGACGACGCTGGATTTTGAAACGCAATCCAGCTATGGCATTACCGTCGTTGCAACCGACCCTAACGGTGCGGAAGTTGGGCTTCTCTATACCGTCACGGTCAATGATATCAATGAGGCACCGGTGGCGGACGTGGCGACCGATAGCTTTAGCATCGCTGAGAACGCGCCATCCTTATCGATCGCAACGGCGGCGCATTTCTCTGATCCTGACACGAATGATGTTCTGCGGTATAGCTTGAGCGATACGGTCGCGGGGA
>JAYODZ010000102.1:0-6448 GCA_038106515.1 Rhodobiaceae bacterium | reverse complement strand
GCGCACCTGGTTTGGGACCAGGGGGTCGCAAGTTCGAATCTTGCAGCCCCGACCACTTCTCCATAAGTGTGACCCGTGAGCGAGCTGGGCGAGTGCCTCGGCCAACATCTGTTAACAAGCAATAATCGCCAGCTAAAAATCAGCGTCTTTTAAGGTATTCCTCGTCGCGGGCCGGACGCACGGCAGTTAAGCAGGCGTCATCCCCTGAGTAATGAAACTCGTAAAGCGTGGCGCCACCATTCTCCAGACTAATGCGACAAAAGCCGTCATCTTCCGAGGCGAGCCCAGCGGGGCAGGCGTCGAGATCAAAATGGGGCTTTATGGCCTCAAATTCCGAGTAAGGGATAACGCAGCTCTCATCTGCTCTCGTGATACGCGTAGTGCTGAGCATGAGGGTAAGCGCCAAGGCTGTTGCTGTTAACAAGCGGCATTTGTTATTCAGATCCATTGGATCATCTCCTAGAGTAAAAGTTTAGCTTTGTTACTTCACTCTAATCATACGCAGCAGACGATAGACATAGGATTAAGACGTGGGTGTTATTTGCGAACCACGCGAATAGGCAGTCGGTCGAGCCCCATTGTTGTACCGCCATGCGCCGTTACCTGATTTTTATCGCTAATCGTAAACCCTGCAATGCGCTTGGCAAATTCTTCCAAAACAATGTTGATCTCAAGCTTAGCGAGATGCATCCCAATACATTTATGGGGTCCGCCACCAAAGGCGTGATGCAGATTGCGCTCTTGCTTAGACCGGTCGGGGTTGAAGGAGTGCGGCTCCGGGAAGGTGCGGCCGTCACGATCCGTTACAAAAGACGGGATAACGACATTGTCTCCTTGTTTGAATTGAACGCCGTGAAACTCGACATCGCGTTCGACAATGCGGTTTAAGTTGATGAAGGCATGCATGCGCAAAAGCTCATCAACGGCATTGTGGAGAAAATGGGTGTCGGCTTGGATTTTCGCAAACAGATCTGGATGCTCTGCAAGATATCGCGCGATGAAGGAGAGCATTGTGGCGACGGTGTCGACGCCGGCTAAAAACAACAAGTAACTCACTGCCGCGACTTCATCGCGGGTTAACTTCTCGCCCTCGACCTCAACGTCGAGGAGCATGCTGATAATATCGTCTTGCGGCGTCGCAACATGCTCTTCAACCGTTTGTCCAAGAAATTGGGCAATTTTCTGCCCATAATCAATCCGCGCCTCGATCGTCTCAGCGCGGTAAAACCCATTCTCCCACTCAAAAAATTGCGGCTGCATATCTAGCGGTAAGCCCATGATTTTGAGAAATACCCCGGTCGGAATTGGCTTGGCTATATCCCACAAAAAATCAAGTTCATCATGTGCGAGGGCTTGGTCGAGCACTTCTCGGGTTCGCGCTCGAATATCCTCTTCCATACGTTTGACAGTCGCGGGCTGAAAAATGGGTAACAGCAGACGGCGGTATCGCTGATGGTCTTCGGGCCCGCTTTCTAACGGGATCAGGCGCGGCCTTTGCTCAAAATTTGCCGGCACCCCAATCGGAAATGAACCAAAAAGCTCAGGATTGCTGAGTATTTCGTGACCCCAGTCGTAATTCGTCACAATCCATAGCCCGCCATTATTCGGTGCAAACATGATATCGCGGGGATCGTCCACCAAGGCTTCGATCAAACGGCCGTGCGGATCTTTCATCAATGCGGCATCGGTCACAATATCGAAATCCGTGATGAGGGCAGGTGGTATGTCGGCAATCTGGCTAGGCATGGTCGAAACTCCCAGGGTTTGAGCTTAAGTAGGTTATGGGTAGTTTTCGATGAAATCAAGGACGTGTCGCGCTGGAGCGTTTTGACTTGCCGCATGGCGCCGACTCGCGAAACCTAACCACATGGACTGGATCACAAGCTCATTTGGCACACTCGTTATTTGCGCGGCTATTTGGCTGGTATCAGCCTATATCATCACTGTTTTGGCGAATGTTAACCTCGTGCAACGGATAAATTTTGCGACGATCAATGCGATTTTTGTCTTGTTGATCCTGCAGCTGCTGCTGAAATAAGCTCCACCTTAAGATAGATTTACGGCGCTGATCTCGGGCCAGCGTTTTGTCCAACCGCTCTCTGCTTCCAATTCATAGGCTAATTCCAACAGGGTTCTTTCATCACCCAATCGAGCCGCGAACTGGCTGCCGATAGGTAGGCCTGCCGCATTGGTAAATAGTGGCATGCTAATCGCTGGGTGACCGCTGGCATTATATTGCGGTGTGTAAGACACATAGTCGGTAACATCTGCAAACAATGCATCGAATTCCGCGTTAACGTCTTGCGTGCCGATGAGAAGTGGAGACTTGCGCAACACGGGGGTTAATAGCACGTCGTAATTCTTAAAAAACGCTTCATAGGCGTTTTCAAGCTCAGAGAAATAGGCGATTGCCTTTTCAATGATTTTGCTGTCGCGCGCGAGATTGCGCCGATAGAGATCGGATAGACCGCGCGTCCAGGCCTCAAGATCCCGCTCGGGATTAATCCAGCGGCCTTGCATCAGTCCAGCGAGGCGTGCATTTTTCACAATATTATCAGCGCTTAATGACCAAATATTCATAAAGTGATCGAGGAACTCTGGCCGCACCACTTGGGTTGAAAATTCATCGACACGATGGCCGAGCTTGGCGCATAATTGCGCTGTTTTGGTGAGCGCATCCTTGACATCGCTTTCGGCTTCCTGGCCCGTATAGGTTTTCGTGTCGAAGGCAATTCGCAATCGCCGAGGGTTCGCTTCGGCAATGAAGCCTGTTGGCGTAAAACGCGCATCACTATTTTTAAATTCCGATGCATTGAGAATTTGGGCGGTATCACGCACAGTTCGGCTGACCGCGAGCCGAACGGCGATATTGCCGGCCATCTGGGGCGAATTGGCGAACAAACGCCCGCGGCTCGGTTTCAAGCCAACGAGTCCACAAATAGATGCTGGGATACGAATAGAGCCGCCGCCATCTGAGGCGTGCGCAAAAGGAACCATGCCCGAAGCAACAGCTGCCGCGGCACCGCCACTACTGCCGCCCGTGTGATAAGCCGTATTATAGGGGTTCCGCGCCGCACCCAGCAGATTGGACTCGGTTGTAGAGATGAAACCAAATTCGGGCGTATTGGTTTTGCCGACAACGACCAAGCCAGCTGCTTTAGCGCGCACGACGCTGCCATTGTCGCGATCGGCCACATTATGGGCAAACAGGCGAGAGCCATAAGTGAGGGGCGCCCCGTCGAGTTCCGACAAATCTTTAATAAGATACGGCACACCCGTAAACGGCCCGGCGGGCAAAGGTCCGGCCGCCGTTTCGCGGGCTGTGTCATAAAGTTTGTGGACGACAGCATTCAAGATCGGATTTAGTTTTTCGATGCGTTTGATCGCTGCTTCGACAAGCTCTCCTGAGCTGACGTCGCCAGACGCAACCAGTGCGGCCTGTCCCATGCCATCAAGGTGAGCAAATTCATCAAGTTTCGCAAAAGCAGGCGTCACGTGCGCCGATGCCGTTAGGGCTGAAAAAGCCGTCGCGGTTGCTAAGAAATGTCGTCTGTCCATAAAGCTCCCCTCCAAGGGTTTGAGGTTACGAAAATTATTCTGATTTCACTAGTGTCAATTATCGCCCGCATCGTTATGGCAAAACGGCGCTAACTTAAAGGCTAGTCCAAGTCCCCTTTTGGTTCTGTCATAGTTTGGTCGTGACTTGTTAAGCAGTTGGGGGAGCCGATGGGAACAGTTGTTTCAGTTGAAGAGCATTGGGCGCTCGAAAACGCCTTGCTGGATTATTTATTCGCTGTCGATGCAATGGACGATATCGATGGCATGGTGGCATGTTTTACCGAGGACGCTGTGGTCGACTTAACGGGGCTGGAGCTTGGCACCTATGAGGGCTCGGAGGCGATTGCTGGCTTTTATGCGCAGGTCTTTGAGACCATGTCGCATCACATGCATACGTTGAGTAATTTTCGCGTCTTGGCCTGTGATGGCAAAACGGCACGCGTTTATGCCTATATTTGCGGCATGGGGCGTTCGCACGCCGGCGTCGACATTCAGGTTTATGTCTATTATGACCTTAAAATGCGGATGACAGATAAAGGCTGGAAAATTTCGCATTTCTACGAAGCGCCAAAGTTGCCGATGCCTGATAGCGTCGGGCAGGTCCACAATAGCGACTGACACGAAGAGGAACGCCGTCATGTCAACAGATGCTTCCGATATTAGAACAAATTTGAGCGAAATGGATCATTTCGCCGAGCGTTTTCAGCGTGATGGAGCAATGATCATCGAGGATGCTTTTTCCGCTGCAGAAATGGATATTATTGAGGCGGCATATCAAGGCAACCTCGATAATCCAAGTCCGCTTGTACAACAGCTCTATGCCGAGAGTGGTGGGACATTTATCCAATCGCTCGAGGATTCGAGTGGCAAAGCGACATTTCAGTCGATGTTCCAAAACACTGCCGTGGTTAACATCGCGCAACATATCTTCGGCTCTGGAGATGTTTGGTATTTCCACGATCAGTTGTTTTTTAAGCAAGGGGACAATGGCCCCGTCCGCCGAACACCTTGGCACCAGGATACACCCTATCACCCGATCGATGGGCGTAAGCTGGTCGTGTTCTGGATTCCGATGCAAGATATTTCGCGCGAATTTGCGCTCGAGGTGATCCCGGGCTCACATAATCAGACGCTGTATAATGGTTCGTTTTTTCACCCTGATGACGACACGCTGCCAGTTTACGACGAAAGCGAAATGCCGCGCTTACCCAATATCGAAGCAGCGCGCGATCAATGGAATATTCGAACCTGCGACATGAAACGCGGTGACGTTTTGGTGTTTCACACGAGTACGTTGCATGGCGGCGGTGGTACGCCAGCTGGCGCAACACGTCGCAGCCTTTCTTTGCGTATGTTGGGGGATGACGTCATGCGGGTTACGCGCCCAAATGTTGACGACAATTCGCCAACCGCCAACAATATTGGTGACGATGAGGAAGAGCTGACAGCGCGCATTATAAAAGTGCCGCTCGGACAGCCGATCTATACCGCGGGTTTGCGCAAGCTCACATAGTCCGCCCTCCATTTGGCGCGGGCGGACAAGCTCTAAATCGCAAATTCTGTCACCTTTGGCTGATGTAAATCTGCTATAAGGCGCTAATGCAAGATTGCGATGTTGTGATTATCGGGGCCGGTGCGGCTGGTCTGATGTGCGCCATTGAGGCGGGGAAGCGGGGCCGTTCCGTGCGGCTGCTCGATCACGCTACCAAACTTGCCGAGAAGATCCGCATATCGGGAGGCGGGCGGTGCAATTTCACCAATATGCACACCAAGCCCGAAAACTTTTTGTCGAGTAATCCGCATTTCTGCAAATCGGCTTTAAAGCAATTCACGCAACTCGATTTTGTTGCCATGGTCGAGCGCCACGGCATTGCCTATCACGAAAAGACACTTGGGCAGCTTTTTTGTGACAATCGATCGCAAGATATTATCGATATGTTGCTGGCCGAGGCGGCAATGGCGGGTGTGGTGCCCGAATTGCAAACCACGATCACGAGCATTGAGGCGGCGGGGTTCGGTTTCTGTGTTAAAATCGAGACTGCCGAAGGTAGGACGGAAAGCCTGTCCTGCGCCTCTGTGGTGATTGCAACGGGTGGGCTGTCGATTCCGAAAATTGGCGCTACGAAATTCGGTTATGACGTCGCCCGGCAATTCGGATTGAACATTATTGAGACGCGTGCGGCGCTTGTGCCCCTGACGTTTCAAAGTGAAATTTTGCAAAGGTGCAAAGCCTTATCGGGCGTTTCGGTTGATGTCGTTGTGCGCTGCCAGAGCAAAGATTTTAGTGAGGCCATGTTGTTCACCCATCGCGGATTGTCGGGGCCGAGTATTTTGCAAATCTCATCCTATTGGCGCGAGGGGCAAAGGATCGAAATCAATATGGCGCCCCAGACCGATGTTGCGGCGGCGCTTGTGCAGGCCAAGCAGCACAATGGTAAGCAGAATGTCGACACGGTTTTGGCCGAGATTTTGCCGAAGCGGTTGGCGCAAGATTTATGCGCTGCCCTCGGGTTGAAGGGGCGCATTGGCGAGCTTGCTAATGCGCGGCTATCCGCGCTCGGCGACGCCGTCAATCGGTGGCAGCTGATGCCCGCAGGCTCGGAAGGTTATCGCACCGCCGAGGTAACCTTGGGCGGGGTGGATACCCGCGAGCTGTCGTCGAAAACCATGCAAGCATTGAATGTGCGGGGGCTGTTTTTTATCGGCGAGGTGGTTGATGTTACAGGCCATCTCGGGGGTCATAATTTTCAGTGGGCTTGGTCATCGGGCTTCGTTGCCGGCCAGCATGCTTAACCTCGGGCCGCGATTAGAAGAAAATATCAGAAGCAAAGCCGGTGGCGGAGAGGGAGTCCGCCACACTAGTGTCTGAGTATATCTGATAACCTATGTT
>JAYODZ010000101.1:0-6563 GCA_038106515.1 Rhodobiaceae bacterium | reverse complement strand
TTCCAGGTTGAAAACCTAGCGTCCTAACCGATAGACGAAGGGCGCATCGACGCGATTGACGGTGATATAGTATCTTTTTCGCCTAAGATCAAGCCATCTCATGTCGTCATCTTCATGGTATCGCGATATCCTGAACAACAAATTGGACACCGCGCCGCCCTTGCCAATCATCGGCGCGCAAGGCCCCTACAATGTGCAAAGGGCCTTGATGGCTCAACAGCCGATGTCGTACAGGCTCATCCAAGGAGGCGAAGGCTATGGCCTTTAATTTGCCGCCCCCAGCATCAGCGAGCACGCACTGAATATGCCCGCCCGATACCTCTTTTCGGTAAGAAATTTGGGCCCCTGGAATCACAAATCGAGGTTCGGGGTTATCCGCCCCATAAGGCCCCGCGCGCTCTATCATGTCCAATAAATCACGGGTCGCCGCCGAAGGCTGTAACGCCGCATCGCAACGCAGTGCACGACTAGTTTCAGTGGCTGCAAGAGCACATTCCTGTAGCGCAAAATCTCTAAAACCTGGCAATTGATCTTGCGTCAGCGTAATACCTGCCGCCATAGCGTGCCCGCCGCCAGCTTGAATAAGGCCAAGCCCCACGGCTTTGGCGACCATTTGCCCAAGATCGAAGCCAGGAATCGACCGCCCCGAGCCCTTACCGCCCCCATCAGCGTCAAATGAAATCACAAAAACGGGGCGATAAAAACGGTCTTTCAAACGACCAGCAACAATGCCGATCACGCCTGGATGCCAGTCCGTATCAGCGGCAACCAATGCTGGTGGCACCATATTGTGACCAGCGGTCTCGCCCTCGAGTTGCGCCGAGGCCTGATCAAGAACCTTTGCCTCAAGCGCGCGACGCTCCGTATTGTAGGCATCGAGGCGCATTGCCAGTGCTGTCACTTCTTCCTTATCGCTCGACAGAAGAAGACGTGTCCCCAAACTGGCCTCGCCGACCCGACCGCCTGCGTTGACACGAGGGCCGAGCATATAGCCGATCTCATAGGTACCAAGGGGTGGTTGCGCGCGCGAGACGTCGGCCAACGCGGCCAATCCAACATTATGTCGCAATTGCAGAACTTTAAGCCCTTGCAGGACAAAAGCCCGATTAAGATCACGCAAAGGAACCACATCGCATACGGTTCCAAGGGCCACAAGATCCAATAAGTCTAGCAAATTTGGCTCATCGCGGTCGTCGAAATAGCCAGCACGTCTCAAATGACGATTGAGCCCAACCAGCACCATAAAACTAACGCCGACAGCGGCCAGATGTCCAAGTCCGCTGGCATCATCGACACGGCGAGGATTGATTAAAGCCAGTGCTTTCGGGGGCGCCTCCCCGGTCTGATGGTGATCGACAACGATAACATCGAGACCTAGCGCATCGGCGCGCGCCAGCGCCGCATGCGCCATGGTTCCGCAATCGACGGTCACCATAAGCTGGTAGCCATCCTGGTGCAGTTTTTCCATGGCTGGCGCATTTGGCCCGTACCCCTCGGTCATGCGGTCTGGAATGTAAAAGCCAGCCGCAACACCAAGCATCGACAAATAGCGCAAAAATAACGCCGTCGATGTTGCACCATCGACATCGTAATCACCGAAAATAACAATTTTCTCGCGCTGCATGATGGCACGCGTTAATCGTTCCGTGGCTTTGTCCATATCGGCTAAAGTTGAGGGATCGGGTAACAATTCGCGTAACCGAGGGTTAAGATAATCCTCGATCGCATCGAGATCCACCCCGCGCGCGCTCAAGATGCGCGCCAAAATATCTGGCAAGCCGAAGCGCTGACTTGCGGCCTGCACATACCGCTCGTCGATCACACGTCCCAGCCAGCGACGGCCGGAACAAGATGTTTCGACGCCTAAGAGGTAGTCATCGACGCGGGCGTCAGTCATCCAAATGAAATTTTTCCATATGCGTATGGCGCGCTTTGATCCAACGGATAGTCCCCGTCGAAGACCGCATCAGCACCGTGTCTGTCCAGATATCTGAGCCATTATTAACGATACCGCCGAGCATCGAGCCTTTGGTCACACCTGTTGCCGAGAACATCACATCGCCTTTGGCCATTTCTTCGACCGAATATTTCTTGTCGAAATCCGAAATGCCCATTTTCGCGGCGCGGTCGCGCTGCTCTTTGTCATTCAACAGCAAACGGCCTTGCATTTGTCCACCCGTACAGCGCAGGGCGGCGGCAGCGAGAACCCCCTCAGGTGCGCCGCCAGTCCCCATATAGAGGTGAATACCCGTCGTCGGATCTGTGGTGTGGATGACGCCTGCGACGTCACCATCGGTGATCAATGTAACGCGCGCCCCAACACTGCGGACGGCCTCGATCATGGCGGCGTGGCGCGGGCGATCGAGAATACAGACATTGACGTGGCTGACATCGAGCTTGAGCGCTTTTGCAACTTCGCGAACATTGTCATCAGGCGCCGCATCGAGGTCAATAAGCCCAGCTGGCAAACCTGCACCGACCGCAATTTTTTCCATATAAACGTCAGGTGCATTCAAGAGGCTGCCTTTTTCGGCGACAGCGATAACGGCTAAAGCATTTGCCATCCCCTTGGCCGTTAGGGTTGTGCCCTCGAGCGGGTCAAGCGCGATGTCTACCTTTGGGCCTTTGCCCGTGCCAACCTTTTCGCCAATATAGAGCATTGGGGCTTCGTCGCGCTCGCCTTCGCCGATCACGACTTCGCCGTCAATATCCAAAGCATTAAGTTCGCGTCGCATGGCATCGACGGCGGCTTGATCAGCCGCCTTTTCATCACCCCTGCCGATCAAACGCGATGCCGAAACAGCGGCGCGTTCGGTCACGCGGGCAACTTCAAGAGAGAGAATTCTGTCAATAACGGCCATTTTTTATCCTATCCTTCAACGCCTAACTTAGTCCGTAAAAACGGGTAAACATAAATTATCACCCACAATACTCTGTAGTCCCCTCACCTCGGCGACTGCTTGCTTTATATGCGATTCCTCGACCTTATGGGTGATAAACACAACGGGCAAGCGCGATTCACCCTCACTTGGTGCCCGTTGGATAACCTGTTCGATCGAAACGCCTTTATCCGCCAAAATTTGTGTAACGCGGGCCATACTCCCCGGCTTATCTTCGAGCAAAAAGCGCAAATACCATTCCGAGGCCGGAAGCCCCTCCACAATATCGGCGCTAAATAGCTCGCGCGGGTGCCGCGCAAACAGTGACCTGCCGAAACCACCAGCAAGATCGGCAATATCGCTCAATACAGCCGATGCCGTGGCACCACCGCCAGCCCCAGGGCCGACCAGCATCAACTCACCAACTGGCTCGGCGGCAACCAGCACCGCATTGGTGACGCCGTCTACATCGCTTAAAGGATGCGATTGCCGCAGCAAAGCGGGGCCGACCCACAGCCGCGTCCCCGAGTCGCCATGCTCGGCGCGGGCAATCAGCTTGATATGGCAGTCAAAATCGCGCGCCGCATGAATGTCGCGTTGCGTAATAGCCGAGATGCCAGTGCAGGTCACATGCGCAAGATTTGGCTTAATACCGAAGGCCAGACTGGCCAATAGAGTCAATTTTTGCGCCGCATCAACCCCGTCAATGTCGAAACTCGGATCCGCTTCGGCATAACCTAATTTTTGCGCTTGTTGCAAAATGCTATCAAAAGCTTGTCCGGTCTGCGCCATTTGCGACAGCATATAATTACACGTGCCGTTTAATATACCGCTGAGGCGATCAATCCGATTGCCCACCAAAGCTTCACGAATGGTTTTAATCACGGGGATACCGCCTGCTACAGCGGCTTCGTAGGCCAGCGAGCCCCCATTGGCCTCGGCAAGATCCGCCAGCTCAACCGCATGCCGCGCCAACATTGCTTTATTTGCGGTCACAACAGATTTACCGTTTTGTAACGCAGCCTTGGTCAAGTCCAACGCCACACCGTTTTCGCCACCGATTAATTCCACAACAATATCAACGTCATCTGCGGCCGCGAGCGACAGCGTATCGTCTGCAATGCGAATATTTTTCAGGTCAAGATCACGCTTCTTTGCCGGATCGCGCACAGCGATCGCCGTTAGCTGCACACCGCTTAAGGCGCCGTTCAGCACAGCTTGCGCAACGCGCAAACCGACGGTTCCCAAGCCCGCAAGACCAAGACGCACTGCCTCACTCATTAGCCGACCCGCTTTTGCTGCGGCGCGTGCTGCTCCATAAATTTCTTCAGATTGCGACCAGCTTGGCGAATGCGATGCTCGTTCTCAACCAAAGCAATGCGGACGTAATCGTCACCATATTCGCCAAATCCGATACCCGGCGATACAGCAATTTCAGCCTCTTGCAACAGCAGGGTCGAAAACTCTAAAGACTTCATGCCAGCAAAGGCTTCTGGAATTTTGGCCCAGGCAAACATGGTCGCAGCGGGCGGCGGCACCTCCCAACCGGCACGCGCGAAGGTCTCGACCAGCACGTCGCGGCGTTGCTTATAAACCAGACGAATATCGCGAATAATTTCTTCAGGGCTATCAAGCGCCGCGGCCGCAGCCACTTGAATAGGCGTAAAGGCGCCATAATCGAGATAGCTCTTAATGCGCGTTAGCGCGCCGATGAGATGCTCATTGCCGACGGCAAATCCCATCCGCCAGCCAGGCATCGAAAATGTTTTCGACAGCGAGGTAAATTCGACCGCGACATCCTTAGCCCCGTCGATCTGCAGAATAGAGGGCGGCGGCTTGGTTTCATCGAAGTAAATTTCGGCATAGGCGAGATCGGATAAAATATAGATCTCGTGTTTGCGCGCATAAGCCACGATCTCGCGATAGAAATCAAGATCAGCAACCTCTGCTGTTGGGTTTGATGGATAGTTAATCACCACGGCCTTCGGCTTGGGGTGGGTGTGTACAACAGCATTGTCCAAGACCTTGAAAAAATCTTCGGGCTTGAGAATGGGCAAATGCCGAATGCTAGCGCCTGAGATGATGAATCCGAAAGCGTGAATTGGGTAGGTCGGGTTGGGCACCAAAATCACATCGCCAGGATCGGTCATGGCCTGCGCCATATTGGCGAAGCCTTCTTTCGACCCTAGCGTTGCGATAATTTCAGTATCCGGGTTGAGTTTGACACCAAAGCGGCGCTCATAATATCGCGCCTGCGCTTTACGCAAACCGGGTATCCCTTTCGAGGCCGAATAGCGATGCGCGCGCGGATTTTTCACCGTTTCAACGAGCTTATCGACAATATGCTGCGGCGTCGGCAAATCCGGGTTGCCCATACCAAAATCTATAATGTCGGCGCCTTTCGCCCGCGCCTGTGCCTTGAGCTTATTAACGCTCTCGAACACATAAGGGGGCAATCTTTGGATGCGTTGAAATTCACTATTCATGCGAGCCACATATTTCTAAAAGTTAGATCCGCGATTTTGTTATACTTCAATTTAGGCAATCGTGTGACATCAAGGATAGAGCGGCAATTGCTCAAGACCCGTCGTCTCATCAAAGCCATACATAATATTCAGATTCTGAACTGCTTGTCCCGCCGATCCTTTGACAAGATTATCGAGAGCGGAAAATAATATCACCCGCCCCGGGATCCGGTCAGCAACAGCGCCCAAAATACAGCTATTCGAACCGCGCACGTGGCGCGTTGCGGGGAGCACCTGCGCCACCCGCACGAAAGGCTCATCGGCATAGCATTCAGCCAAGGCTTGCAGAATATCATCCACGGTTTTTCCGTCACCGAGCCGGGCATATACGCTGAGCAACTCGCCGCGGTTCATCGGCACCAAATGCGGCGTAAAATTAACAACCACAGATGCACCAGAGGCGCGCGACAACTCTTGCTCGATTTCAGGGGCATGGCGATGCGCGCCAACGCCGTATGGATGCATCCCCTCCGCCACTTCGCTAAAAAGGTTTTGCTCCTTCAAGCTCCGCCCCGCACCCGTCACGCCCGATTTCGCATCAATGATCAAGTCATCGGTCGAAATTAAGCCACCTTTAACGAGCGGCAAAAGCAGGGTCAGAGCAGCGGTCGGATAACAGCCTGGGCAGGCCACAATCCGCGCCTGTGCAATATCATCCCGATAATGTTCGCTGAGCCCATAAACGGCCCCTGCAAGCAAATCCGACGCGTCATGCGATCGCCCATACCAGGCCTCATAGGTTGACGTATCCCGCAACCGAAAATCGGCTGACATATCGATAACGCGCACTGACGTTGGAATGTTTTTGATGATGTCTTGCGCCGTGCCATGTGGCAATCCACAAATCACGACATCTATGTCCGACCAATTTGCTTCGTCAGCACTAATCATCGGCGGCAGAGCGAGACCCGAAAATTGCGGAAATAAATCGGAAAATTTCTTACCTGCCTGGGTGTTGGCGATCAGCATCGCTATTTCCACATGCGGGTGATTGGCAAGCAAGCGCACGCTATCGGCGCCGGTATAACCAGACGCACCTAAAACAGCAACTTTGACCCGCTTGGTCGACATATTACACGTTCTCTCCAACATGCATGGCCATCACTTCAGCCTCTGCCACAACTTTGTCATTCACTTTCGCGACGCAGGCAAATTTATA
>JAYODZ010000100.1:0-6699 GCA_038106515.1 Rhodobiaceae bacterium | reverse complement strand
TTTCAGTGGCCCAAATCGCGGCATAGCCCGAGGCGGCGAGAAAGCGATTGGCCCAAAGCGCGCCGCCCATCTTATTGGTCAGACGGTCAGGGCCAGGTTCTGAGTCAGAAAACTTACCGTAATAATTGCCGCTCTCGGCGGTCGCCATGGCGGTATGCGAATCCGTACTCCCGATCATACCGAACTTAAACGGGTTTACGCCAATATCGGCCTCGTGCTTGAGGCCACTGCGCAGGGCAGGCCGCGCATATTCGCGCTCATACATAGCTTTTTTCAAAGCCTCTGGTTTTTTGTTCATGGCGATGTCGGTCTCGTCCCAATTCTCGAAATCGGCAAAACCATCATCGGGCGAAACCAAAGGATGGGTCTCCCCGTCGCCTTTGACTTGCGTCATCTCATAAATTGGCTCCCACCGCATCCGCATTTCGGCATAGGCACGGTCAAGCGGTTGGCCATTAATGCGCTTATCGTCGAACATTAAGCCGTTGGACAGATTGCCATTATGCGGAATGGCGAGCACTTCATTCTTGTGGCTGGCTTCATAAGCCTCAAGGCTGGCCCAAAGGTCTTCGGGATCGACACTATCGAGCGAGGAAAAAGGCGTCAGCTCGGCCGTATCTTCGGCCCCGCCTCGAAACACCACGACACGATGAAGGTTGTCGCCATCAATCATCGAGGTCCACTCATAGCCAATAATGGCTGAGAAGCTACCCGGCGCATTATGCCGCTCCGCCGCCTCGACCGATTGCCGCCACATGGTGTTCATAATTTCGGGTGACGGATAGCCATCGAGCCCTGCGGTGCCCTGTATCGTGGCCATAAACTCTGCAACAATAGATCTGACTTCACCATCGGCCAAATATTTGCTCCAGCGTTGTCCGAGCGGCAAGGCCATAATGTAATCGCGCTTTTCTTGAATACTGGCGAGGACGCCGAGATATTCGGCATGGTCCGAGACCATCAAAAAATCAAGCGGCCGCGATAATTGCGCCATGTCACCATTATGGGCTTGCACAGGCTCACCCTTGGCGAAACGAAAAGCATCGTCGGGCGTCAGCGAGCGATTGCCGAAAGAAAACGAGTCGAAGGAAAAACGCGAATGCAAATGCAGGTCTCCCCAAAAGACCTGCTGCGGCAAACGCCCATCGTGATCGCGCGACGCGCTGTCTTGTGCGGATTGGTCACAAGCAACCAATGTCGCCCCTAAGGCAACCGTAACAAAAAGCTTACCGAGATAGCGCATAATACCCCCCTGCACCGCCGTGGCGGTATTTATTTATAATTGATCGAGCTCGACAACTGTTTTACCAAAATTGTCGCCATTGAACATTTCGCAAAAAGCCCGACCGACATTTTCAATGCCGACGAGTTTATGCTCATAATTCTTCAGCTTCCCCGCGCTGATCCATGCTTCAAGCTGTTGCCGCACGGCTTCGTACTGATCTTCGCGATAATGGGTCAAAAACCCGCGCATGGTGATTTCTTTGGTAACCAGCTCGAAGAGATTTTTCGGCCCATAGGCCTGATCGTTATAATGCGTTATGGCACCAATCAGCGCAATGCGCCCTTTATGGTTCATATGCGTGATGGCGGCTTCTAACGTCTCGCCACCCACATTATCAATGAACACATCGACACCATCGGGGCAGGCCTCGGCAATCGCAGCCGCAAGCCCGCGCGGGTCCTTGCGGTTGACTGCCGCATCATACCCAAGCTCGGAAACAAGCCGCGCACATTTCTCGGGGGAGCTGGAAATGCCAACCCGCCGCGCGCCCAAAATGCCCGCAATTTGGCCCGCGACAGAGCCAACGGCACCTCCTGCGGCACTGACCAAAACCGTCTCACCAGCCTTTGGTGGCGCAATTTCAGTGAGCGCGAAATAAGCAGACATGCCCGTATCGCCCAGAATGCCCATATAATAGCTATGTGGAAAATCGAGATGTCGCGGCAGTTTCACAATAAAATCATCGGGCTTGCTGATGGAATACTCTTCCCAGGCAAAGCGCGCCATCAGAATATCACCTTCGGCATAGGCCGGATTTTTACTCTCGAGCACGCGCGCGAGGGTCAGCCCCATAACGGCCTGTCCCAATGGCATAGCGGGCAAGACATCGTCACCGGCGGATTCATTCATCCAATTCCGGAAGCCCGCATCGAGAGATATACAGAAGTTTTTAACGAGGACTTGTGCATCCTCTAAAGCAGAAACCCCAGCTTCCACCAAAGCGAAATCAGTAGGCTGGGGATATCCGTTTGGGCGGCTGGCCAGAACGACTTGTCTGTTTTTCATCACAAGTTGCCCTGGCCAGTCCCTTAGTTTTGATACGTAAAGCTTAGAATTCTAGTCCAAGTGTTACACCGAATTGGCGCCGTGGAACCATCTCACCCCACGCAAACGCACCAGCGTCAAACAGACGATTGATGCGGTTACCGGCTTCAAGCACGTCGGTGCCGTATACGACCAGCTTCACTTTGCTGCCCATATCGGTTTCCGTTGTGTAAGTTGCTGACAGATCAAGCGTTTCATAAGCGTCGATGATCATGTCAGGGCCCGTTACAGGGTTGTAGCTCTCATAAGCCGCACGACCCGCACTGTCATCTGTATAGGTATAAGACCCAGACAGCATCAGCTCGCCTTTGCTCAGAACCGTGAGGTGTTCGAACGTCAGGTTCCAATTCAGCTCAGGTGCATAAACCACTGGTGCACGATTGGCGATATCACACCCGGCTGGGCAAGCAACCCCTTGGTATGGGAACGAGTCGTAAGACGCATCGAGGTAACCGAGCGACCCACGAACCGTCAGTGCATCACTTGGGCGGAAAACCGTTTCCAGTTCCACACCGTCAATGCTCACTTCACCAGCGTTACGAATGTAGGTACACGTGTTTACAGCTGTCAAACCGCACTGCGTGCCATCCGTCACAACATTTTCTTGCTTGTCGGTGTAATCAGATGTGAACACAGTCAGGTTAATAACAGTGCTTTCCGACGGCTCGGCACGCAGACCAAGCTCGATGCTCTCCACTTCTTCGGAGTCGAATGGGCCAATCGTCGACGGATCAACACCACGCGCGTTGAAACCACCACTACGATAACCCGTCGAGTATGACGCATAAACCATACCCAAGTCCGTTTTACGCTTCGCGATCAAACGATACGACGTATTGTCATCTTCGTAAGTGGGCGGAATGCCAACATAGGTTGGGTTGGTGCGCGCAATACGGTTTGCAGAGGCCGCGGCCCCAAGACCAAAGCTTTCCAAGTGGAAATCTTTCTCTTCTTCCGTATAACGCAGACCGGCAGTTAATTCCCAATTGTCGTCGAGTTTGTAGTTCAGTTCGCCGAAGAAAGCGCGTGCTTCTGAATCTTGTTGCGACCAGAAGTTGCTGGTTGGGCCTGAATCCAAGAATGCGTCGGTTTCAAGGAAATAGAGACCAGCCACGAAATTCAGAGGACCATCATAGTTCGAGGTGAATTGGAACTCTTGCGTTGTTTGCTCAAATTCCTGGTCCCGAACGACTTTGAATAGCGGGTTTGGCGCACCCCAAGAATTGATATCCATCAATTCTTCGAACTGCATGTTCCCCGTGATCGATTTGATCGTGTAATTAGGACCTGTATATTCGACATTCAAGGTTGCATTTTTGCCTTGAATATAGCTCAGCAGCGGCTCGCTCGAGTATGCTGTTTTGTAATCATTGGCGCGCGACAAAGACGCTGAACCGGTCGCACAACCGAGACCAAGCGCGCCGCAGAATACGTTGGCTGAGGTACCTGTTGCCAAAATATCCGGCACACGGGTTTGATGGTTATAGCTTTCAACCGTCGCCGTTGCTTTTAACGAATCCGTAAAGTCGTAACGGATCGTCAGAGCCGCTGTTTCCGAGTCTTGGAACTGAGCGCGCTCATTACGCGTAACGTTGCGGACATAAGAATCGCTTGATAAGTCACGCAAGGAGATCTTAATACCACCACGATCACCAAGCGGCATATTCATGACGGCTTTGTAATCTTGCCGGTTATACGACGCGTTGGTGGCTTCAACTTTCAGACCGTACTCACCCGTGGGCTGTGTGCGGCGGATGTTGATCACGCCAGCAATCGTGTTGCGGCCGAACAATGTGCCTTGTGGGCCGCGTAGCACCTCGATTGCTTCAATATCGAAGAAATCAAGAACCGCGCCAGCATTAGATGCCATAAAAACACCATCAACCGACATACCAACAGTTGGCTCAAAGGTTTTTTCCAGATCGTCAAACCCCATACCGCGGATCGAGGCACCCAGAGCGGCACCCGCCTGAGCAATCGTGTGCAATTTCACGTTTGGCGACAATTTTTCCAGATCAACAACCGTCTGGATGGCACCACGCTCGAGCTGGCCGGCGCTTAGAGCTGAAACCGCGACCGGAACGTCTTGGATTGATTCGCTACGACGACGTGCCGTAACGACGATTTCGTCGACACCCGTCGACTGCGCCAAAGCCGTGCTCGACGGCGCTGTAACAGCGACGCCAACCATTGCAGTTGCCGCGAAAACAAGGGCTGACGAACCAGTCAAGCTGGCACGCAGAACCTTGCTCATAAAGCGATTAGTAGTTTTCATTAATTTCTCCCTACATAGAAAAACGGCTCTTTTCTCCCCAGAAAAGACCTGAGAGCAAACTATCCAAAAAGCTTTGGCTTAAGGCCTCGCACTTAGGATAGGTTAAAGCTCCTATTGTACCGAAATCATCTAATTTTCCGAGATTGTTGCAATTATGTTACAGTTTTTCGATAACCCATGCGGTGAAAACTGTCAGGGCGTGACATCAGGCGTTGTATAATTCCAAATATGCTTGAAAACATGCCAGTCGCCATCACTATTTTTGCGTAAAACATCGACAAAATTGCGTTTCGATTCGTAAACCTTGCCCGACGCAACATCGGTGCGAATGATATTATAATCATAGCGCGCATAAGCGAGATCTTCACGCACCTCGATCTCTTTGTCCCCGAGCCGTTCAATTTTAAAGCGATTGCTGGCGAAAACACCAACCAGGAACTCGCCATAATTAGCCGTCGCCTTAATCGGGTCGGCATCTGTCGGGATTAACTCAATCTCGGGGTCAAGCACACTGAGATAAAGCGGAATATCGCCCTCTTCCACAGCACGGAACCAATCTTCATAGAGCTGGTTGATGCGCGCAACTTCGTCTTGCCCCGCCACCATAGCCCCGCGATTATTGGTGGCCAATGTCACGCCCAAGGCGATAATAATTAAAATCAGCAAGCTATTAAATTTTGTCATGCTTCCCCCCATTCTCTCTCGTTCAACTCTGACACAGTTCAAGCCCAGCTAAGCACTAATATTTCTGTTAGGCCTTTAATTTTTTCTATGTTCTTTAGATGCTTGCGGGGTTTAATAGCGCTTGCGCTGAATTCGGGAGGAACGCCAGCTATGCACCACTATCGTCACATTGCCGACAACTTAGCCAAAAGCCTTGTGATACTCGGTGTTTTGGGCGCTCTTGCGGGCTGCGACACCCAAACCCGTGAACCGCAGAATGCCCATGATGGACGCCTCCCCCAGCAGGTCTATTGGGGGGATTTGCACCTGCACTCGCGTTATTCTTTCGACGCTTACACATTCGGCAATCGCTCACTATCGCCCGACGCAGCTTACCGCTTTGCTAAGGGCGAGGCCGTCGCCGCCCATAATGGCGATCGGGCGCAATTATCACGGCCCTTGGACTTCTTGATGGTCTCTGACCATGCTGAATATCTCGGCGTTCTCGCCAATATCCAAGATCGCCAGCCGCAGATCATGTCCTTGCCGCTGGGTCAGCGCTGGGCGCGCTATCTCGAGGAGGGGAACACGGCGCCAATCATCAATGAGTGGGTTGCCGCCGTCAGTGGCACACTGCCAAATGACAGCTATCCAACCGATGAAGCCATCAATACGACCTTCCAAGATATTGCGCGCGTCGCTGACCGACATAACGATCCGGGGCGGTTTACGAGTTTTGTCGGCTTCGAGTGGACCTCAATGATCAATGGCGACAATCTTCACCGCGTTATTGTTTTTAAAGAGGGCTATGACGCCACCAAGGATGTTGTGCCATTGTCGTCTTTCGACGGAACCGATCCTGAAAAGCTCTGGGATTGGCTGGCCGCCTATGAGGCAAGCCACAAAAAAGAAGTGCTCGCCATTCCACATAATGGCAACCTGTCCAACGGCTTGATGTTCGCAGATAATCGGATTAATGGGCTACCGCTCGACCGAGCCTATGCCGAGACCCGGATGCGATGGGAGCCGATTTATGAAATGACGCAGGTCAAGGGTGATGCAGAAACCCATCCTTTGGTCTCGCCCGATGACGTGTTTGCCGATTTCGAGAATTGGGACGAAACCGATATCGCCATGAACGCTAAACCCGAAGCGCTAAAGAAATTTATGTATGCGCATGAATATGCACGCCCCGTTTTGCGCCAAGGCCTGAAGCACGAGGCGGATATTGGCGTAAACCCGTTTAAGTTCGGTATGATCGGCAGCACCGACGCGCATACGTCAATGTCGGCGGCGCGCAGCGATAATTATTACGGTAAATTTCCCGAGTCCGAACCGCAAGCTGAGCGCTTAACCAACAAGATGGGTGGCACCATGTGGGCCAATCGCTTTCTCGCCGCCTCGGGCTATGCCGCGATTTGGGCCACTGAAA
>JAYODZ010000099.1:0-6704 GCA_038106515.1 Rhodobiaceae bacterium | reverse complement strand
CGCGCCGAGGTGATCCAGCTGGGCTGTTCGTTTTCGGGCAGAACCAATAGCAGGAGCATATATGCGAGGCAGACAATGACAAACCCACGAATGGCGCCAAAGATGATGCCCAATGTGCGGTCGAGCGGGCCGACGCTGGAGCTCTTCAGACTGTCTGACAGCCGCGTGGCGATAAAGGAGCAAATCAGCAAAATGGCGATAAACAGGCCAAGATAGGTGAGGCTCATCGCCAGCCATTTCGGTGCTACATATTGCCCAACCCATGGCAGAACCAAAGGACTGACGAACAATGCGCCATAGGCGGCGATGATCCAACTGGCTAACGAGAGAACCTCGCGCGCGAAGCCGCGTGCGAAAGCCAAAATAGTCGATAAACCAATAACGGCTAAAATTACGATGTCTAGCGCTGTTATATTTTCCATCAGAAACCTTAATCTTCCTGCCGCTGAAACCCACCTAGGCTTAGCAAATCTTGCAAGTCGTTCAAATTAGATAATTTTAGATTTTTCACCAGCACCTCATCATCTGGCTCGGCCTTACGACTGCGCGAGGTAAAGGCTTGTACGAATCCGAGCTTGTCGGCTTCGCGCAGTCGCAAATTTAAGCGCGACACGGGTCGAATAGCACCCGACAGGCTGACTTCGCCGAAAAACACGCTATTGGCGGGACAACACGTTCCCGATAGCGATGACACCAGGGCCGCCGCGACGGCGAGGTCGGCAGCGGGTTCGGTGATTTTCATGCCGCCAGCAACATTAAGAAAAACATCGCGGCCAGCAAAACTGACGCCGCATCGCGTTTCCAAGACGGCGAGGATCATCGACAAACGGTTACTATCCCAACCGACCACCGCCCGCCGCGGCGTGGCAAGCGATGATGGGGCGGCCAGCGCTTGAATTTCAACGAGGACGGGGCGGGTACCCTCGACGCCCGCATAAACAGCGGCTCCCGGCACACCTTCGTCACGTGCTTCCAAAAACAGTGCCGACGGATTGCTGACTTCATGTAGGCCCGTGTTACGCATTTCAAAAACACCGATTTCGTGCGCTGGCCCAAAGCGATTTTTCACCGATCGCAAGAGGCGAAATTGATCGCCGAGATCGCCTTCAAAATATATTACCGTATCGACCATGTGTTCGAGGACGCGCGGGCCAGCAATTTGCCCATCTTTAGTAACATGGCCGATCATGATCAAGGCCATGTCACTGGTCTTGGCGAGATGAATAAGTTCTTGCGCCGCCGTGCGCAATTGGCTGACAGTGCCAGGAGCGGCATCGAGCGCGGGAGTCCACATAGTTTGGATCGAGTCGATAATTAAAGCCCCAACGCGGCCATGTTGCTCAACGGTTTTGCGAATATCTGCGATATTGGTCTCGGCGCCCAACAGGACAGGCGCTTCAGAAAGTCCGAGCCGCGCCGCGCGCAATCGCAGTTGCGCTAAGGCTTCTTCGCCCGAGATATAAATCACCGTGTCATGCGCTTTGGTGAGATTGGCGGCGGCTTGAACCAAGAGGGTGGATTTGCCTATACCGGGATCGCCGCCGATTAAAATGGCGGCGCCCGGAACCAGCCCGCCACCCAAGACGCGATCAAGTTCGCCAATGCCGGTGCTGGAACGCTTAACCTCTTCGGGCTCTCCGGCAAGTGAGGTCAGGCTGACTGCCTTGCCTTTTACCCCGCGAGCGCTTTTTCCCATCGGCGGTGAGGATGCCTCTTCTTGCAGGCTGTTCCAAGCGCCGCAGGCGTCGCATTTGCCAGACCATTTCGTCGAGACACTACCGCAAGCCTGACAGACATAATTGGCCGTGACCCGTGCCATTAGGCTGTGGCGCCTTCAACGCGAATGGGACCTTCGGGTAATCCAGCAACAAACTGACGAAGATAGGGGTTGTCGCTGGCTTCCAGCGCTGCATTGCTGCCTTCCCAAATAAATTCGCCCTCATAAAGGAAGGCCGCCTTATCGGCGATGGCGCGGACGCTACTCATATCGTGGGTAATGGTCAGCGTTGTGGCGCCAATATCCTGTACCGTCTCGACAATCAGATGGTTGATCACATCGGTCATGATGGGGTCGAGCCCCGTCGTCGGCTCGTCGAAAAAAATGATGTCGGGCTTGTGGGCGATGGCGCGCGCTAAACCAACGCGCTTATGCATACCGCCAGACAAAGACGCCGGATTAAGATCGAGAATTTCAGCTCCCAATTCAACGCGCTCCAAAGCTTTGGTTGCGATTTGCCGCGCTTCGTCCTCGCTGCAACCGCGATATTGGTGGTCGACGAAAGCGACATTTTCCCAAATTTTTAAGCTATCGAACAGGGCGCCGTTTTGAAACAACATGCCCATGCGGGTATCAATATGCATGCGGTTACGACGGGCAAGGCCAACAGTTTCGATGCCATCAATTTTAATGCTGCCGGAATCGGGCTGCATCAGCCCCAGAATATGTTTGAGAAAAACCGACTTGCCCGAGCCGGAGCCGCCAATAATTACAGTTGATTGCCCCGTTTCTACGGTAAGGGAAACGCCCCGCAAGACTTGCTTGCGGCCAAATGATTTATGGAGGGCGCTGACTTCGATCATTAGTTTGTGAAGAACAAGGAGGTCATGATGTAGTTGGCGGCCAAAATCAGGATTGAAGCTGTGACCACTGCATTGGTGGTGGCGCGACCAACGCCTTGTGCGCCGCCACGGCTGTGGTAGCCGTGATAGCTTCCAAGCAAAGCGATAATGAAACCAAAGACGGCGGCTTTTATAAGCCCCGAGATAATATCGTCGGCTTCGAGAAAATTCATCGTCCTTTGTACATAAATTGCGGCATTGAAATCGAGCGACTGCGTGCCGACGGTGAAGCCTCCGAAAATGCCGATGACGTCGGCGATAAAAGCGAGGATTGGCATACAGAGCGTTGCCGCGATGAGGCGGGGGGCAACGAGATATTTAAACGGATCAGTCGACAATGTTGTGAGCGCGTCGATTTGTTCGGTGACGCGCATGGTGCCGATCTCGGCAGCTATGGCGGAGCTGACGCGACCGGCAACCATCAAGCCGCCTAAAACAGGGCCGAGCTCTCGGGTGATCCCAAGCGCGACGATCGAAGATACAATCGCCTCCGAGTTAAACTGATTGCCGCCATAATATATTTGCAGCGCAAGAACACCGCCGGTGAAAAAACTGGTGAGCGCGACCACGGGAAGCGAGTAATAGCCAATCCGCATTACTTGTTGAAAGATAATTCGCGGATAAACGGGCGGCATCACAATGGCCACGAGACCTGGATAGGTGAACAAGCTTAGGCGTCCAACGGCGGCAAAAAACCCGAGAAAAAACTGACCAATAATTGCCAGATAACTCACATTGCTCTCCTAGACATAGTTCCGCTTATAGCGACTGCCGAGCTTGGTGAGAAGCTCATAAGCAATCGTATTGGCAGCTTTGGCCAGCGCATCGATCGGGGCGTTGGGACCTATGATCTCAACTTCCTGGCCGAGTTCTATGTTATGCGGGTGGTCGGTTAAATCAACTGCCATTAGGTCCATAGAAATGCGGCCAATAATATCGACAGTTTGGCCCGCGATATGGACTTTCCCAAAAGGCGGGTTGGCGCGTCCAGCGGCGCGGTTAATGCCATCGGCGTAACCAGCTGAAATTATACCGATGCGCATGCCACGCGACGCCGTAAAACCCGCGCCATAGCCGACGGTGTCGCCGGCAACGATGTTGCGCAGTTGCACAATATGGGCAAAGACTTTGACCACCGTTTCAAGCGCGGTCGCGGTATCTTGCGCCGCTGCGCCATAAAGGCTAATGCCGCAGCGGGTGAGGTCGAAGTGATATCCTGAACCAAGCCAGATACCGCCCGAATTCGCGAGCGAGGCAGGCGCCTTCGGTAGACGCGCCAATGCATCTCGAAAACGCTCAAGCTGGGCTTTGTTCATCGGGTGGTCTGGCGTATCGGCACAAGCCAGATGGCTCATAATGAGACCCAGTTCCCAGCCTGTAAAAACTTCCGGGCTGGCGATCAGGCTCTCGAGTTCGACTTGATCGAGACCTAGCCGGTTAAAACCAGTGTCGAGATGCAGCACAGCCGGGGCGGCGCCATGCTTTTGGCAGGCCGTTTGCCAATCTTTAACGTGCTCAAGGCTGGTCAGGCATGGCCAAATCGAGTGGCGGCGATAAATTGCATCATCGTCTTTGCTATAGCCATTAAAACAGATGATCTTGGCGTCATCCGCGAGCTGGCGACATTGCAAGGCCTCGGCCAAGGTGGCAACGAAAAACACTTCACAACCCGCGGCGCGCAGGGCTGGGACGGCCTGCGCCAACCCGATGCCATAGGCGTTCGATTTGACAACAGCTGCGGTCTGCGCTGAACCCGATTTCTCTCGCATGGTGCGAAAATTATTTTGAAGAGCCGCGAGGTCTATGGTCAGGCGCGCGCTATCCCGTCCGCTTACGGAAGCTAGGTCAGTCGAAATATCGCTCGGGGATTTTTTCATCTTCTGCCAGATTTCCAAAACGCGTGAAACGGTCTTCAAAGGCCAGTCGGGCTATACCCGTTGGGCCATGCCTGTTTTTGCCGATAATGACTTCCGCCATGCCGTCGACCTCAGACATCCGTTCTTGCCATTTGAGAAAATCTTCCGTTCCTTCCGCAGGTTTCTCTCGCGCAACATAATATGACTCGCGATAAACGAACATGACAATATCGGCGTCTTGCTCAATCGAGCCTGACTCGCGTAAATCAGCCAGTTGTGGTCGTTTATCGTCACGCGACTCGACTTGCCGCGATAACTGCGACAGCGCCAAAACTGGTACATTCAGTTCTTTCGCGAGCGCCTTTAGCCCTTGCGTGACCTCGCTGACCTCTTGCACCCGCCCGTCATTGCCGCGTCGGATTGAGGCGCGCACCAGTTGTAAATAGTCGACAACAATCAGGCCGAGCCCATGTTGCCGTTTAAGCCGCCGCGCACGCGCTGCTAGAGTGGCCATGGCGATCGCGCCCGTGTGGTCGATAAAGAAGGGGACGTCGTTCAGCTCGCGCGCCGACGCGACGAGCTTATTATACTCATCATCATGAATTTCGCCTTTGCGGATATTGGAAGATGATATGCCCGATTGTTCCGAGAGCATCCGAGTGGCGAGCTGCTCGGCCGACATTTCGAGCGAGAAAAATCCGACAACGCCCCCGTCCATAACCTCGACAGAGCCGTCGCTGCGTTCTGATACATTGCCCGCTTGTTTGGCTTTGAAGTAATTACGCGCAATCGTAAAGGCGACATTGGTCGCCAAAGCTGTTTTACCCATGGCAGGACGGCCGGCAAGGACGATGAGATCACTTTTTTGTAAGCCGCCAGTGAGCTCGTCGAGGTTTTTCAGCCCCGTCGATAACCCCGAGAGTTTACCCTCGCGTGCATAAGCACTCTCGGCCATTTCAACGGCGCCGGCGAGAGAAGTATCGAAGCTCATAAAACCTTGGCTGACGATCCCTTTCTCGGCGAGTTCATAAAGCGCTTGTTCGGTGGTTTCGATCTGATCGGCAGGGTTGCTGTCGAGCGTCGCGTGTTGGGCGTCGTAAATCATCTTGTCGCCGATGGCGATAAGATCGCGCCGTACGGCTAAGTCATAAATACTACGGGCGTATTCCTTGGCATTGGCAATGGTCGTGGCGTTGGATATTAGCCGCGCCAAATAAGCACCGCCGCCTAGTTCATTAAGCCCAGCATCGTCTTCCATATAGGTTTTCAAGATGACGGGGGAGGCGAGATTGCCATTGGTGATGATGCGGCTGACGTTTTCGTAAATACGCCCATGGACGGGATCATAAAAATGCGTCGGCCGTAAAAAATCCGAAACCCGATCAAAGCTGTCATTGTTTAACAGCAAAGCCCCTAACAGACCCTGCTCAGCCTCAATATTGTGGGGCAGGCTTTGGTTTTCGGTATCTTCAGGTGTGATTTGACGAATAGGGGATTCCATGGCCACGACCTTAAGCAATTAGGCTGGCGAATCCGAGTGAAAAAAAAGAGCCTGCGCAAAAAGTTTTGCACAGGCCCTGAACAATGTGAACAGTTTGCGATAAACGTTTTAGGCGTCTTCGTCAGTGCCTTCTTCGGCTGGCGCTTCAACGCTGTCATCGATGTCGACGTCAGCTTCCGGTGCGGCACCTTCTTCAAACATCTCTTCGGCAAGCTCAAGAGCACTGTCTAGATCACTATTACCGGTAACGACTTCACCGCGGGCTTGACGCTCGGCTTCTTCTTGCGTGCGGGCGACGTTAACTTGGATCAGGCTGTCAACTTCGGGGTGGAGAACGATACGAATGCCGTATATCCCGAGAACTTTAATCGGGGTGTCGAGAACAACTTGGGTGCGGGCAACTGAGAAACCGCTCTCCGTTAGAGCCGCAGCAATATCACGCGAATTGACCGAGCCATAAAGCTGGCCAGTGTCACCCGACTGGCGGATAATGGTAACGCTGTGGTTGTCCATTTTGGCTTTGACGGCTTCAGCGTCTTGCTTGCGCTCGAGGTTATCGGCTTCAAGCTGGGCTTTTTGACTTTCAAATTGTGCCAAATTGGCTTTATTGGCGCGCAGGGCTTTGCCTGTTGGCAACAAGAAGTTGCGGGCATAGCCGTCTTTCACGGTTACCACGTCGCCCATTTGTCCAAGCTTGGCGACTCGCTCCAGAAGTACGACTTCCATTC
>JAYODZ010000098.1:0-6712 GCA_038106515.1 Rhodobiaceae bacterium | reverse complement strand
CCTGTGATCATCTCGGTCACAGGGTGTTCCACTTGCAGGCGGGTGTTCATTTCAAGGAAGTAAAAATTACGATCGCCATCGACGATGAACTCAACCGTTCCCGCCGAGCAATAATCAACAGCTTTAGCCAACGCAACTGCTTGCTCGCCCATTTTTTTACGGGTTTTCTCATCAAGGAATGGGCTCGGCGCTTCTTCAATGACTTTCTGGTTGCGGCGTTGGATCGAACATTCGCGCTCACCGAGATAAATTACATTGCCATGCTTATCACCCAACACCTGGATTTCAATATGCCGTGGCTGCGTCACAAATTTCTCAATGAAAATGCGATCATCGCCAAAGCTTGAGGCCGCTTCATTCTTCGATGATTGAAAGCCTTCGCGGGCTTCTTGATCGTTCCAAGCAATCCGCATGCCTTTACCGCCACCGCCAGCCGACGCTTTGATCATCACGGGATAACCGATCTCGGTAGCAATTTTGACCGCTTCATCGGCATCTTCAATCAGCCCCATATGTCCTGGCACGGTACTAACGCCAGCCTCAGCCGCCAGTTTCTTCGAAGTGATTTTATCGCCCATCGCTTCAATCGCGCCTGCCGGCGGACCAATAAAAATCACGCCCGCTTTGTCCAGAGCTTCGGCAAACCCTTTGTTTTCACTGAGAAAACCATAGCCTGGGTGAACTGCATCGGCGCCTGTTTCTTTGATAGCGCGCAAAATATTGTCAATAATCAAATAGCTCTGATTGGCGGGTGCGGGGCCAATATGAACGGCCTCATCGGCCATGCGGACATGCAAGGCTCCAGCGTCGGCATCGGAGTAAACGGCGACAGTCGCGATGCCCATGGCGCGCGCAGATTTTATGACACGACAGGCGATCTCACCGCGATTTGCGATCAAAATTTTCTTAATCATTGCTCAACCTCACAGGGGAATATTGTCGTGTTTTTTCCACGGATTCTCTAATTTCTTGCCGCGCAACAAGCGAAGCGCGCGGGCAATTCGGAACCGTGTGTTATGCGGCTGAATGACTTCGTCAATATAGCCCCGTTCGGCGGCAACAAAAGGATTGAGGAAACGGTCTTCATATTCGCGGGTCCGTTTCGCGATCTCTTCATCATTGCCAACGGCTTGGCGGAAAATAATTTCCACCGCACCCTTTGCCCCCATCACGGCGATCTCGGCTGTCGGCCAGGCATAATTCATATCGCCGCGCAAATGCTTCGAGGCCATAACATCATAGGCGCCGCCATAGGCTTTGCGCGTGATCAGAGTTATTTTCGGCACCGTCGCTTCGGCATAAGCAAACAGGAGTTTCGCGCCATGCTTGATCAAGCCGCCATATTCTTGTGAAGTCCCGGGCAAGAAGCCTGGAACGTCAACAAGCGTGATAATTGGGATCTCAAAGCAATCACAAAAGCGTACAAAGCGTGCCGCCTTACGGCTCGCATCGCTATCCAAAACGCCGGCCAAGGTCATCGGCTGGTTGGCAACGATCCCAACCGAACGGCCCTCAATGCGGGCAAAACCAGTAATGATGTTCTTGGCAAAATCGGCCTGAATTTCAAAAAAATCGCCATCGTCGATGAGCTTAAAGACCAATTCCTTCATGTCGTAGGGCATGTTCGGATTATCTGGGATCAGCGTATCCAGCGACGGCTCTTGCCGGTCATAGGGATCATGGCTGGTGATCTCGGGCACGCCAGCACGATTATTGAGCGGCAGATAGTCGATCAGTCGGCGCAGCTGTGCCAACGCCTCGACATCGTTCTTATAGGCCCCATCGGCAACCGATGATTTCGTCGTGTGGACTTTGGCACCGCCCAATTGTTCGGCTGTGACTTCTTCATTGGTCACGGTCTTGACCACATCGGGGCCCGTGACGAACATATAAGAGGTGTTACGCACCATAAAAATAAAATCGGTGATAGCTGGAGAGTACACATCGCCCCCCGCGCAAGGCCCCATAATCATGGTGATTTGCGGTATGACACCCGAGGCCAGCGTATTGCGTTGAAAAACTTCGGCATAACCGCCCAAAGCGTCAACCCCTTCTTGGATACGAGCGCCGCCCGCATCAAGGATACCGATAATCGGCGTTCCATTGCGTAGCGCCATATCTTGAACTTTGGTGATCTTGGCCGCGTGGGCGCGCGACAGCGAGCCACCAAAAACGGTAAAATCCTTGGCATAAAGATAGATCGGGCGTCCATTTACCGTGCCCCAGCCAGTCACTACGCCATCACCTGGAATTTTTTGATTTTCCATGCCGAATTCGTGGCAATCATGCTCGACAAACATATCGATTTCTTCGAAGGAATTGGCGTCGAGGAGCAATTCAATGCGCTCGCGGGCTGTAAGCTTACCTCGCGCATGTTGTGCGTCGATGCGCTTCTCCCCACCACCAAGGCGCGCGACGCGGCGACGCTCTTCTAGTTCCGCTACAATATCCTTCATGGGCCCTCTCTCAATTACGGGTTGTATCCCGAAATTTATGAACTTTTATCGCTGGATAGAGCCTGAAAATAAACTGACATAGCCGCCAACTCCAGCGAAATATTCGCCAATCTATCCTTTTGCTCAGTATCTTCGCCCCAAACCTCTTGTTGGTAGAGATCATCGAGGCAAGAGGCCTCAAAGGCCTGTCGAGCATCGATATGCCCCGCGCAAAGCGCGAGAGCAATCACGGCTGATCCACAGAGCGCCGTCGTGTGAGCCAATCCAGTCAAGCGAAACAGGCACCCACCGGCAACTTGCATCAAGCGGTCTTGTGTTTCTGGTGACTGCGCGACATGCATAATCCCCGCCGTTACCTCGAAAGACACATCATAGCGCTGCTGCGCCCATGCCAGCAAAGGGTCCCAACGCGACGCCTGCAGCTCTACCAGCGGCGCTGGGCTTTCCGCGCGGTAACATAATAAATCAGAGCCAATATAGCGGCCAAATTCGGCAATTGTTGCATCGACAGCCTCAGCCACGCGATCAACCGCCGTGGACGCGAGCCGCATATGGGGCATGTTATGAGGACGGATCTCATCGTCTTGACGGTCCCATTCGTCGGCGATTAACGCGGCTAGAGCTGCCGATGGCAAATGCAAGGGGCGCTTTGTCGGCGTTTTTAATTCACGTTGATCGAGCAAGACAGCGTAACTGCCGTCACGTTCCGCTATACTCACCTGCTCGTAAAAACGCCGCATCAGGAGATGAAGACCTTTAATGTCTCGCGCAATTCATCCGGGGTCATAACAATCTCGTGGGCACCCGACTCTTCTAACTCTTCGACCGACTGGTAACCCCAGCCGACCCCGACGGCGTAGCAGCCAGCAGCGCGCGCCATCATCATGTCGAAACTGGTATCGCCGACCATGACCGTCTGCTCATGTTTAACGCCCATTTCCGACATCGCATCGAGTAAGAGATCAGGAGCCGGCTTGCCTGGGCCATCATCAGCGCTCTTCAACGACTGAAAACAAGCACGAATATCATAGGCATCGACCACACGATTGAGACCACGGCGCGATTTCATTGTTACAATGCCCATCAAAACATTATCTTCAGCGCCCAGCCAACGAACGATTTTCTCCATGCCCGGAAACATGATTTGCCCGCGATCATCCTGCCCCGCTAAGCGCACTGACTCAGCACGATAATTATCAAGGATCCGCGCTAACATATCGGCATCAGCACTTGGAGCGTGGCGCTTTAAAGCCACTTCGATAGGGAGGCCAACGGCGCCCAAAACTTTTTCACGCGGCGGCATTACCAACCCCTCTTGCTCCAGCGCAAAGGCCGTGGCGGCAATAATGGCGTGCTGGCTGTCCACCAGCGTTCCGTCGCAATCAAATACAACCATATACATAAAACGGGGGCCCTCCTTAGCCTAAGCCATCCCCAAAAGCATCTATTGCGTCGGCCGGATCAAATCCGAAATGCGACCAAATTCTTAACATGTGATCTGTTAGCGGTGCCTGCAAAAGCATCGCCCTTCCCGATGATGGGTGCTTAAAACTAACCGATCTCGCATGCAAATGCAGTTTTTTTTCGATTATACCGCCAAAAACCGTCCGTTCGTTCTCGACTTTATATTTCGGGTCGCCAACAATCGGCGTTCCCAAGGCGGCCATATGGGCGCGCAATTGATGTGTCCGCCCCGTTAGGGGGCGCAGAGCCAGCCATGCAAATTTACTCCCTGCCGGCGCAACTAGGGCATAATCGGTGCGGGCTCGCAGCCCGTCAGGGTCATCGCGCGACACTGCCCGCATTCGCTCGCCGCCCGTCGGTGCCGGGCGCTTGGCAAGCGCAAGGTCAATTAATCCGTGGGTCGGCTTCGGTTTGCCAAAAACCAAGGCCCAGTATGTTTTTTGAATTTCATGGCGGGCGAAAGCGCGGGTCAGTGCCTGCGCTGACGCCCGATTTCGCGCTAATAAAAGCAATCCGGATGTGTCGCGATCGAGCCGATGCACCAAACGCGGCGTTTCTGCGGCGCCAAATTTCAAATGTGGCAAAACGGCATCAATATGAGTTGTCGTCTTGCTGCCGCCCTGCACCGCAAGTCCGCTCGGCTTGTTCAAAACCAAGAGATCATCGTCTTTAAATAAAATACGCATCTCGAGATCGTGAATTATAGCCGGCGACACTTTCACTGGCCGCGGCTGTGCCGCTTGTTTGGCGGCGTTGCGCACATCCTCTGGGATTTTGATTTTTTGTCCCGATCCGACGCGGCTGTTTGGCTTCAACTTCCCCTGATCGCTGCGGATTGCTCCCTTGCGGCAAAGCTTTTCAATCAAGCTTTGACCGAGATGCGGAAAATGCACGCGCAACCAACGATCGAGCCGCATCCCCTCCTCAGTTTTTGCAACGATGAGATACTGCGCTTCCATGATCTACCGCAAATTGGCCTTCAAAATTCGATCGCCGCGTTGGATTTCCAAGGTGGTATCGGCCCGTAAATTATTGCGGTACCCAATCAAATCTCGCACCTGTTTGATGTCGACATTATCCAATTTTCGGATCACGTCTCCCGAACGGAAACCGAAACGAGCCGCCGCCGAGCGGGCGACCACCGACAAAACAATGACGCCTTGTCGATCGAGCGATAAGCGGAGCTGATCGGCCAAAGCCGGATTCAAATTAGCGACCCGAAGCCCTGAGAAAATCGACATATCGGTCAGGTCTTGCTCATCGCGCGGCGGAATTTCAGGCGGCGCTTGCAGAACCATCGAAATTTTCTTTGGGCGGCCATTTTGCACAACATCAAAGGCCACCAACGCCCCAACGTCTCGGGTCGCAATACGATAGCGCAACTGCTCAGGGTTAATTACCTCCTGCCCGTCGACAGCGGTAATCACATCGCCGACCATCAGCCCAGTTGCGCGCAATGGGCTTGCCGCATGTAGATAGGTGATCAAAGCACCTTGTGGACGATCTAACCCAAATGAAGCTGCCAGATCGCTCGATACGGTCTGCAACATAGCGCCCGTCCACGGCCGGATAACCTCACCACCATTTTGCGCCGCGCGAATAACCTGTGCCACCATATTGGCGGGGATCGCAAAGCCGATCCCAACCGAGCCGCCCGAGCGCGAAAAAATCGCCGTGTTAACGCCGATCAAGCGCCCGTCAGTTCCAACCAAAGCGCCGCCCGAATTGCCGGGATTAATGGCGGCATCGGTTTGGATGAAGGATTGATAATCCGACACACCGACTTGTGTCCGCGCCAGCGCAGAAATAATGCCGCTGGTCACGGTTTGTCCGACGCCGAACGGATTGCCAACCGCTAACACCAAATCCCCGACAGCTACATCGTCACTATCGCGCAAAGCCAGCGGTGCGAGATCATTTGGCGGGTCGCGCAATTGCAACACCGCAAGATCGGTGCGTTCATCTTGCAGCACAATCGTCGCTTTGTATTCTCGGCGGTCCGCTAGAATGACCGTCAAATCCTCCGCATTTTCAATTACATGGTGATTGGTGACCACCAGACCACTGGCATCAACAACAACCCCCGAACCAAGCGATTCTTGTGTTCGCTTGCTGGGCGGCGCTTGCCGCGAGCCAAACCGATCACCAAAAAACTGCTGAAAAAAAGGATCGTCAAATAGCGACCTTTGGCGCTGCGCCACAAACCGCTTGGCGTAAACATTGACGACTGACGGCACGACCTGCTCAACAATAGGCGCCAAGGTATAATTGAGTTCAATCTGATTACGCGGCACCCGTGTTTCGGCCTGCGCCGTGCTATCTACCACACCCGGCGCGGCAAGCAAAACGCCGACAAGAAAAAGGCACGCGACCAGAAGCCCGTGCCTATCTCTGCGGATTATCGTCGCGCTACGCTTAAGCGTTCTCTGCAACATCCTCATCATCTACCATGACTGGACCCGAATCTTGACCGCGTGCCTCGGGATCACGATCGACGAATTCGATAACCGCGAGGGGTGCATTATCGCCGTAACGAAAGCCCGCTTTCATGATACGCGTGTAACCACCAGGGCGGTCGGCATAGCGCGGGGCTAGCGTCTCAACCAACTTCTTCACCCAAGTTTCCTCAGGCAATTTGGCACTGATTTGCCGACGCGCATGGAGATCGCCACGCCGAGCCAAGGTGACCAGCTTTTCAACATAAGGACGAAGCTCCTTCGCCTTCGGCAAAGTTGTCACGATCTGCTCATGCTTGATCAGCGCAACAGCCATATTGGCCAACATGGCCTTTC
>JAYODZ010000097.1:2330-6812 GCA_038106515.1 Rhodobiaceae bacterium | reverse complement strand
GCAACGCGCCTATAGTTCACCAATTTGGTACACACCAAGCGAGTAATGCCAATGGCACGCTTACGCCGGATCGACCCGATCTTCATCTATGCTCTGTTAGGGTTAATTTTATATGTCGTCTTAGATGACCGCGCCGCGCAACCCGAAATGGTTGGAGAGATCAACGTCAACCGCAATGATCTTCTGCAACATATCCAATTTCGCGAACGCCGTTTTGACCGCGATTGGGTCGAAAATTATTTTGCGCAACTATCGGCGCAAGACAGGCAACAACTGATTGAAGACTTTACGGGCGAAGAGGCGCTGGTGCGCGAGGCGCGGCGGCTCGGGCTTGATAAGGATGACTTTGTTATTCGCCAACGCCTAATCCAAAAAATGAATTTTATTGATATTGACCCCGCCGCGGCAGATCAACCGAGCACCGCGATACTCGAAGCTTGGTTTGACGAACGGGCCGACAGATATCACAGTCCAGCGCGGATGAGCTTCACGCATATCTTTTTTGCCTCCGAGAGTAACCAGAGCGTCGACGACATCACGGCAATGCGTAAATCGCTTAACGCAAATTCAACCGCACCCGCGCAGGCGCTTCCGCTCGGCGAACGTTTTGCCTATTTGCGCAGTTATCAAGATCGGGGTCTTGCCGACTTAAAAAGCCACTTCGGGGCTGATTTCGTTGCCGCGTTGAGTGCGCATGTGACAGAGCAAGGGCGTTGGCTGGGACCCCTCGCGTCGCGCTGGGGCCAGCATTTGGTTTTCATTGAGAGCTACACGCCAGACCGGTCACCCAGCTTTGCCGAGCTACAAAGCAAAGTGCTCTATGACTGGCAGCAAGAGGCAAAACTGCGCGCCGAGCAAAGCCTTGCCCAACGCGCGGCGGCAAAATACATTATCACTATTGCGGACGACGTCCGGTAATGCGCTTTAGACCGGCCTATCTCAGCCTGTTTTGCATCATCCTCGCGGTCGCGCTTACCATGCCGTCGTCGAGCCGCGCCCATGACCCGCGCCCGCTCCACATTAGCTTGATCGTCAACACTGACGGCATGGTCAGCCTGCGGAGCAAAATACCAAATTCCTTGAGCCCAAAACTTTTGCCGGTGATCTGGTTATCACCACCGTGCTCCCGCGATAGCCAATCTGATCTGCAATTAATCGAGAATAGTTTTATTTCCGAGAGCCGCTATCAATGCGGCGCGTCGCTGCCGCGCTTGCAGATCGAATATCCGTATGGCAACCCGTCCTTATCGACACTGGTGCATTTGCGGCGCGGCGATGACGAGATCCGCGCTCTACTGCCGCCGGGCGAAAATAGCTGGCAAGAAACCAGTGCGGCCGCGGCGTCTGAGGCGCCCGCGTCCCGCGCCGCGACGCAGGATGATTTGAATTTCTTCGACCTAGGTGTGCGCCATATTTTGAGCGGCTATGACCATTTGGCCTTCGTTCTTGGGCTCTTACTGATTGCCGGCCAACGGGTACGGATTATTTGGGCGGTCACAAGCTTCACCCTCGGCCACTCGCTCAGCCTAATCGCCGCCAGCTTCGGGCTGGTGTCGATTGATATCGGCTTTGTCGAAATCATGATTGCCTTGAGCATTTTATTGCTCGGGCGAGAGCTGTATGATAACGACAGCCGCGGTTTGATTTGGCGCTTTCCTGCGGCACTCGCCTTCGGCTTCGGGCTGGTTCACGGGCTTGGCTTTGCTTCGGTGTTGACCGACCTTGAAATTGCCCGCGACGATCTGCTCTGGTCGCTGGTTTATTTCAATATCGGCGTCGAGATTGGTCAACTCGGTTTTGTCTTTATGGTTTTGGCAGTTTTGGCACTGCTGGCGCGCTCACCCCTCAGCCCCCCGCCCGTGCTACTTCGGCGGGGCGTGTCAGCATTGATCGGCATTGGCGCCAGCTATTGGCTGGTCGAGCGCTTGGTTACCGCTGGTCTTTTCTGACCCAATCAATCGCGTTGGCAATTAAGCGCCTGTAGTGCGGATTGCTATAAGCACTCGGGCCATCGCCAAACTGAATATAGACAAGCCGCGTTGGCCCGATTTCGCGCGCCCAGCAAACCAACGATGAGCCCCGTCGGTGCGTCCAACCAGTGTTGTCATTGAGCCGACCATCGCACGCCGCCGCCGCGGAATAAAAGTTTTGCCAACTAAAATCATGGTGGCTTTGCAAAAGCGGTGTCTTGTCGTCGTCGAACACCTCGTAAAGATAAACCTCATCTTCAATGTCGAATTGTTGTGGCAAACCTTGCGTCACTGGATGGTCGGTCACAACCGAAACCGTGTGCCTAACTTCATGACGGTATCCGCTATCAGTATAATCATGGTCCATGACGCGGCGGGGGCGATACAGAAAACGGCCACCCATCAGCCGCGCATAATCATCCCAATCCTGCCAGCCCGCTATGGCATGATGTAAAAACACCAAGCCGTGACCGGCCTCGACCATTTTCATGAAATTGCTTTTGATTTGCGGGCTGGGCGAGATAATTTCGGGAACGATCTCGCCGTCGAAAAAAATGCCCGGCATGTCATACAAGACCAGCGCATCATAGGGGGCAGCTAGCTCGGGCGTGCACAAATGCGCTGCCGCCGGCTGTTCCACCAGCGTCCAATCAACCCCCGGCATGGTATCAAAAATATCGTAAAACGCCTCGCGCGCATAAGGATGGCCCTTGGCGAGCAATAAAATAGATGCAGGATCAATCTCGGTCATGCTTAAATTATGTCACGCGGGCTGCGTGCAGGCCAGTGTTGCAAACCTCACCATTAGATGAGGCATCGGCCAAACTATTTGGTGGCATAGTAAAGACACATTTTTTAGGGGGATATCATGAACCATCAAATTTTGGGATCGACCAGCGCATTTCTAAAGCGTTCGCACAAACATATGATTAATGGCGCTTGGACCGACAACCAAGCCGAAGCGTTTCGCGATGTTATCGACCCCGCGACGGGCGATTTGTTGACCAAGATCCAAATTGCAGGAAAATCCGAAGTGGATGCCGCCGTGAAATTTGCGCGCGCCGCTTTTGAGGGCGGCGCCTGGTCGGGCATCAGCGCGGCCGAACGCGGCCGTATCATGTGGCGCTGGGCCGACCTTCTTGAAGCAAAGCTCGATGTCATAACCGAGCTCGAGGTCCTCGACAATGGTATGCCGGTTGCGGTCGCCCAGGGCTTCATCGGTTACGGCATCAGCTGGATCCGTTATTTTGCCGGCATGGCCGATAAAATTGCCGATAAGAACCTGTCGGGTACGATTTCTTCGCGCGCCGCACCATTCCACTCTTATACCTCGCGTCAGCCGATCGGCGTCGCTGGCATGATCATTCCTTGGAACGGGCCATTTGGTATCTTCCTCATCAAAACCGCGCCGGCGCTAGCGGCAGGGTGTTCTTGCATCGTTAAGCCCGCCGAGGACACACCCCTGACCGCGCTGATCTTGGCGGAAACGGCACTCGAAGCCGGCATTCCTGCTGGCGTGCTCAATGTGCTGACCGGCGATGGCTCGACTGGCGCTTTGATCGCTAGCCATCCGGGGATTGATAAGATTTCCTTCACCGGTTCCACCGACACCGGCAAGAAAATTGTTGAAAGCTGTGCCAAAGACTTGAAACGCGTGACCTTAGAGCTAGGGGGTAAATCGCCCTGTATCGTGTTTGACGATGCCGATCTCGATCTCGCCATTCCTGCCGCCGCAATGGCGATTTTCTCCAATAGCGGGCAGGTTTGTTTTGCAGGATCGCGGCTGTTTGTGCATGAGCGGGTTTATGACGATGTTGTCCAAGGCATTGCCGAATTCTCGAAAAACCTGCAAGTCGGCAATGGTTTTGATCCCAATACAGCGCTCGGCCCCCTGATTTCGCAAAAACAGCTCGACCGCGTTAACGGCTATGTCGAGCAAGCCGTCAAAGCTGGGCTTGATGTTGTCATGGGCGCGAAGAAGCCCAGCGGCAAAGGTTTCTTTGTCTCGCCAACAGTGGTGAACCGGATTGACCCATCGCAACCGATTGCCCGCGAAGAAGTATTTGGCCCCGTCCTGGCCGCCTTCCCCTTCTCAGACACGGAAACGCTCATCCGCAACGCCAATGATACGCGCTATGGCCTTGGGGCTGGTATTTTCAGCAGCAATATTGACCGCGTCCATGGAGTCGCCAGCGCTCTCGAAGCCGGCAATGTGTGGGTCAACCATTATGGTGGTATGCATCCCGGACTACCCTTTGGCGGCTTTAAAGAATCTGGCTGGGGACGCGAGCTTGGCGAGGACGGCTATCTTGCTTATACGGAACAAAAAACCGTCAGCATTAAACTCAACCCGCTCTCGTAAGGGGACGGGGACTTAGGCGACAGTGACGTAAATATCGTCGCCGTCGAGGCGAAGCGGAAACGTGTCGACGGGTTTGTCGGTCAGGCGGCCGTAAGGCGCGCCGTCGGCCAACCCAAAACGCTGGCCATGCAAAGGGCAAAAGATAAAGCC
>JAYODZ010000097.1:0-2320 GCA_038106515.1 Rhodobiaceae bacterium | reverse complement strand
CCACCGCGAATTCGGCCACCTGAGAGCGGTTGCAATTGATGCGGGCATTGGTTGCGAATAGCGAAAACACCTTCCGTGCTGTGACAAATCAAAATCTCTTGCCCGTCGGCAGATACGACTTTGCTTCGTCCTTTTTCGATTTCGGAGAGCTGGGCCACCTTGATCTCGCTCATATTGTCCTCTTCATCTAAACAGCTACGGGATGATTTGCTCGGAATATGGCGCGAACTTCGCGCGCGGTCAATTCATTGCGCCGCTAGGACGAGGTTTTTCATGCCCCGCCGAAAATGTTAGTACGCGGCGCGCCTGTTGTCGCTAAACTATAAAAAAGGACATGAGATCATTGGCAAAAGGCCTAGGGATGGACAAGGCAGAAACACAACGTATTAAGGACGGCATGGCTTATGAAAGCCAACGTGAAAAGCCGCCTGAAGGCTTTCCAGCTCTGCCCACGATACCCAGCGGGCGATATACCGACGTCGATTTCTTGGCTTTGGAAGAGAAGCATCTCTGGAAAACCTCTTGGCTTTACGCCTGCCACATGGACGAGATCGCAGCCGTCGGCGATTATGTTTTGTGGAATCGGCTCGGCGTTGCGATCATTATTCTGCATGGCGACGATGGCACCGTCAGAGCGTTTTACAATACATGCCGCCATCGTGGCGCGCCGATCGTGCAAGACGAGGCCGGACGGAAAGGTCGCCTAACCTGCCCCTATCACGGTTGGACCTATGACCATCGCGGCGACCTGGTCGGGATGCGCGATCCGCGAGACTTTCCCGACTTCAACGCGGAATGCCATAGCCTGATCCAACTCGCCTGCGCTCGGTTTGGAAACTGGGTATTCATAAATTTTGATCAGGCGGCTGAACCGTTAGACACTTATCTCGGCCCCTTAGCCGAAGAGATGCAGCAATTTCAACCCGACCAAACCCGCTTTGTGCATCGCGGCCTATTCGAGGTCGATTGCAATGTCAAAATTCTCCTCGATGCGTTTCTCGAGACCTATCATCTTAAATCAATCCACCAGAACACGGTCGACCGTTTCCTCGACCATCTCGGTACCACCATCACCCTATGGAAGAATGGTCATTCGCGTATGATCACCCCTAATCGCCGCCCCGACTGGCAAGACCCTGGGACGGTGGGTTTGAATGCGTTTAATACTGTCGGCGAGATTGCCCGCGACAATAATATCTCCTACCTCCTCTTCCCTAATCTGGTTTGTCCGCCCTCGGCAACCGGCATGCCCTTTGTCCTATTCTGGCCCAAGGGCGATAATAAGATGGTGCTGGAATGCGTTTGGTTCTCGCCCGATTGGGGTGACGGGCCCCTGCCGGAAATTTGGCAAACGCGCATAGCCAATTTCGACCGCATTATCGAGGAAGACACACAATTTGCCACCCGCATCCAGACCTCGGTGGAATCCGAAGGCTTTCGCGGCATCAGCTTATCTTATCAAGAACGACGCATCTATCATTGGCACGAACGCCTTGATCAATTACTTGGGCAAGCCGAAATAGACCCCTGCCTAAGGGTTGAAGCTGTGCTAGACAAGTTCATCGAGAAATAAACAAAGGTTCTCAATTCAGGGAGACATCAGATGGTTGAACACGCCCACCGCCCGGATACAGGATTATTTGGCGGCCTGACGCTGGAAGAGTTATTTGTCCAGGAGACCGTCTATAGACCCGATTTATTACAAGGACAGACTTTTGTTGTCTCAGGTGGAGGATCAGGTATGGGGCGCGCAACGGCCGTGCTCGCTGCCCGCCTTGGCGCCAATGTCGCGATTTGTGGCCGCCGCGAAGAGCGTTTGGTGGAGGTGCGCGACGCGATCAAATCCGAGCTCGGCAAGGATGTTTTTATTCGCTCTGTCAGCGTTCGCGATGCCGATGCCGTCAGCGATTTTATCGGTGATGTTAGCAGCCATTTTGGTTCAATCGACGCGCTCGTCAACAGCGCTGGCGGGCAATTTTCGCAAGCGGCGATCGACTTTTCGCGCAAAGGCTGGCTCGCTGTCATCGACACCAACCTGAATGGGAGCTGGTGGATGATGCAAGAGGCGGCGCAAAGGTGGCGCGACAGTGGCCGTGCGGGCAATATCGTCAACATCGCCGCCTATGTCGAGCGCGGTATGCCGCAATCCGCCCATAGCTGTGCCGCCCGTGCTGGGGTTATTTATCTGTCCAAAACCTTGAGCACAGAATGGGCCGAACACAATATCCGCGTTAATTGCATTGCTCCCGGCGCGATCGAGACCGAGGGCGTCACGCAATATCCGCGCGAGGCTCTTGAAGAATTCCCCCGCGCCAATCCG
>JAYODZ010000096.1:0-6895 GCA_038106515.1 Rhodobiaceae bacterium | reverse complement strand
CCAATGGTCCATCCGCTGATACCTTGGTGGTTTATGCTAAGACCCAGGCCGATGCCGGCCCGCGCGGTATCACGGCCTTTTTGATTGAAAAAAACTTTAAAGGTTTTTCTTGTGCGCAGAAGTTAGACAAGCTTGGCATGCGCGGCTCAGAAACGGGCGAGCTGGTGTTCGAGGACTGCGAAGTACCAAAGGAAAATATTCTTGGGCCACTCAATGAAGGCGTCAAAGTTCTAATGAGCGGTTTGGATTATGAACGCGCTGTCTTGGCGGCCGGCCCGGTTGGTATTATGCAGGCCTGTCTCGATTTGGTGGCCGATTATGTGCACCAGCGTCAGCAATTTGGCCAAGCGATCGGAACCTTTCAGCTGGTTCAAGGCAAGGTGGCGGATATGTATACGAAGCTCTCTGCCAGCCGTGCCTATGTCTATGCTGTTAACCAAGCCTGCGATCGCGGCGAGACAACGCGCAAGGATGCGGCGGCGGCGATCCTATTTGCAGCTGAGAATGCTACTCAATGTGCGCTTGATGCGATCCAACTGCTAGGTGGCAATGGCTATATTAATGACAATCCCTGCGGGCGTTATTTGCGCGATGCTAAGCTTTATGAAATTGGCGCGGGCACGTCGGAAATTCGCCGCATGCTGATCGGTCGGGAATTATTTGCCGAGACGGCTTAGGGGCGCGTCTTTTGCCGTAAGCGGTCGAAAAGCTGCAGCATAATAAAAATCGGAATCAGGCCGACGGCAACAATGGCGAGGGCGGGTAGCGCAGCTTGCTCGAACTGGCCAAGCGATGCTTGCGTGTAGACTTGTGTTGATAATGTTTCGAAATTAAACGGCCTTAAGATCAAAGTTGCTGGCAGTTCCTTCATCGCGTCGACAAAGACTAAGAGCAACGCTGCAATCAAGGGCGCGCGCATTAGCTGGCTATGCAGGCGGGTCAGGACGGATCGGCGCGACGCGCCAAGCGAACGAGCGGCCAGGTCGAGATTGCGCGGGATGCGGTCGAAGCCATCATCAATAGTGCCATAGGCAAGCGAGAGAAATCTGACACCATAAGCATAAAGTAGGCCGAAAACAGTACCAGTTAAAATAAGGCTGCCATTTGAGAGATGCGTCAGTCGGGTAAGGATGATCAATAGGCCGAGACCGAGAACCGTCCCCGGGATGGCATAACCGATGGCGGCAAGGCGCGCGAGGCGCCCACGCCCCTCGGGGATCGAAGAGCGGCGTGCATAGGCCAAAAACAAGGCCAGAAATAGGGTAAAGCAGGCAGCAGAGAGCGCTAGAAAGAGACTGTTACTAGCGGCGCGCAATGTCGCAAAGTTGGGGGTATGGGCGTTGGATAGCAAAATCCCGATCGGGACAATAAATCCGAGGATAATTGGCAGCGTACAAAGCAGACAAACCGACCAGCGCGCCAAGGGGGAAAGGTCAAAGCGGCGGATTGATCGATTGCGCAGGCGACCCGATTGAAAGCCACCCATTTTACGCAACCCATGTTCGACAATGACCAACAGGGCGACAATGCTCAGCATAGCAAGCGCCAATTGCGCCGCGCCAGCGAGCGATCCGCGATTGATCCAAGTGCTATAAATTCCCGTGGTAAGGGTTTGCACGCCCAGATGTTCAACCGCGCCAATATCGTTCAAGCACTCCATGACAGCGAGGAGCACCCCGAGCGCGATGGCTGGCCGCGACAAGGGTAGGGCAACCCGCCAAAAGCATTGTCTTGGCGACAGGCCGAGGAGGCGAGCATTTTCGATAAGCCCCGTCGATTGTTGAATAAAGCTGGTGCGTGCCGAGAGATAGACATAAGGGTAGAGAACAAAACTCAAGATAAGTATAGCGCCCCCGATCGAGTTGATATCGGGATATGCCTCAAGCGGTAGCCATTGGCGCCATAAGGTAAAAACCGGCCCCGCATAATCGAGCAAGTCGGTGTAGCAATAGGCCGCAATATAGGTTGGTAAAGCCAAGGGCAAGAGTAGCGCCCAGAGTAAAATATGGCGCCCTGGAAAGTTGAAAAACGTAATGAACCAAGCTGTTAATGTGCCAATGAAAGCAGTAATCAGCGCCACGCCGCATGTCAAAGCCAGGGTTGTGAGGATGTAACGTGGCAAGACGGTTTGCACCATGCTCGGCCAAATTGTGCTGCTGTCCCCTAATGCCAGCAAGCTCAGGCCCAAAATTGGCATCAATACCAATAGGCAGGTGGCGATAGCACCAAGGCGCCAACCATCACGAATGGAAACGGCGATCGGGACGAGGCGAAGCATAACAATTCTGCTTATTGCAAATCATTCGCAACTATTACGCCGATCAATCAACGCGGTCAAGCGCTAGGGGTGCGCGACTTGTCGCGGACAAATGCCGCTACAGGCTTGAGTTTTTTATAAAAGGGAAGTACTTTCCGCCCTTAAGACACCGCCTTGGCGGCGTCGTCGAGATGGGCAGCCTTAGCTCAGTTGGTTAGAGCGCTTGATTGTGGATCAAGAGGTCCCCCGTTCAATTCGGGGAGGCTGTACCATGTCCCTCCAATATTCCCAAAATTGTTCCGAAGTTGCGTTTAAGCGTCTTCCAGCCGTTTTATATTTAATGAGTTTAGAAGCTGACGGCGGGCCTGCCAATCGGGTAGATAGCGATCCATAATTTTATAAAATCGAGCGTCATGTGCCGGTTCATAAAAATGGGCAATTTCATGCACCAGCACATATTCGAGGCAAGCCGGTGGATATTTGGCAAGTTCAGTATTCAAGCGAATATGGCCTTCATTGATAAAACAGGTGCCCCAGCGCGATTTCATATTGCGGTAGGATAAATGTAAAACTTCTATCTCCATACGCGCCTGCCAATATGGCAGTAACTGCGCTACGGCGCGTTGGGTTTCGTCCAAATACCAGCTTTTAAGACGCTTTTCTCGAACCTCTCTGGTCTCGGGAGTGTCGGATATGGGAAAAAACAAATGCGTTAAGTCATAGTCAATATGGCGCCAATGGGGGCGGCCTTTGGTTTGTAAAAACGGCTGTAACGCTAAAGGTCGACCCCAGACATAATGCAATTCACCGGCTTTCATACGTGGCGGCTTTGCTGGCTGGACGTCGCGCATTTTCGCCAAATTTTCTCGCAACCATTGCCGCTTGCTTTCGATGAAACGGGTGATTTCGGCCTGGCTTACGCGTCGCGGCGCCGAAATATAAACAATATTTTTGCCTGGCTTCAGGCGCATATTGATATTGCGCACGGGCTTATAGGTGATTTCGGTCTCGAAACCAGCCAGTATTTTTGTTTGTTTCAGGTTGCTTTGTTTACGCCGAATAAACACCTGTTTGACTCCTCGATCGGGCCTTAGGTAAGAATTTTCACGATGCCGTCTTGATCAAGTTGTTTGATCTGATCTTCCTGATAGCCAAGTTCGCTCAAAATTTCCAGCGTATGCTTTCCGTGCAACGGCCCTGCCGCAGCGAGCGATGATTTTTGCCCAGCAAAACGCACTGGCGGGCGTGGCACGCGCATCTGCCCGAGATCAGCATCGGTAAATTCTTCAATACTTTCCCGTGCCAGAATTTGCGGGTTTTGATGGATTTCGGGCAGGGGCGCGCTGGCGCCGCATGGTACATCACCTGTGGCGAGAATTTCCAAGGCTTCTTTGACGGTGCGGTTCACGGGGCCGTTGCCGATCTCAGCCATAACGGGGCCGGCATTCATCAAGCGACTGGCCGCTGTCGCAAAGAGAGGATTGTCGCGCAACTCAGGGCGATCGAGCAGCGTAAAGATGGCCTCCCAATGCGCATCCGTCAGCGGCGAGCAAGCGAGGTAGCCGTCTGATAGCTCCAAAATCTGGTAGTAATGCGAGAAGGGAACTAAATCCATGACATCGGCATCGAGCATGGTGTAATGCATCAAACCGTCGGGCCAAATGAAGGCCAGACATGCCTCGAGCATCGATAATTCAATAAATTGTCCGCGCCCCGCTCGCTCCCGCGTATAAAGTGCGGCCGAAAGCGCCTGCGCCGCCGTATAGCCGGTAATTTTATCGCAGAGCGGCGTGCGAATATAATCTGGCCTGCGCTCCATGCCCTGAACCGCCGTAAAGCCCGTCATAGCTTGGATGACATGGTCATAAGCGGGCGCCGCCGACATCGGCCCAGTTTCACCAAAACCCGAGATCGCCATATAAATCAAATTGGGGTTGGCTGCTGACAGCGTTTGATAGCCGAGGCCAAGGCGTTCCAAGACCCCAGGGCGGTAATTGCTGATTAAAATATCTGCCTCATGCGCCAAACGTTGCACAATTTCTTGCCCGCGTTGGTCTTTTAGCTCGACGACCAACGAGCGCTTGCCGCGGTTAAAATTCGAATAAAACGCTGAGACATGCTTTTTTTGCGAGCCAATCACGCGCAGAGGATCGCCTGTGCCCAAAGGCTCAACCTTGATGGTTTCAGCGCCTTGCCCGCCCAAGATCAAGCTCGCTTGCGCCGCCGTAATCATTGTCGATAATTCGATAATTTTTATGCCGTCAAATGGCCGCGTTACATCCACGCCTTTGCTCCCTTTTTATGAAATTTACGCTGTATCGCTCGAATTCGGATATCCGAGTTGTCCCAAGGCAGTTGCAATTTCATCTAATATTGCCGGATCGTCGATCGTCGCCGGCAGCACCCAATTTTCGCCATTGGCGATTTTACGAATTGTGCCGCGCAAGATTTTGCCCGACCGCGTTTTTGGCAGCCGCATCACGCGGGCGACAAGTTTGAAAGCGGCGACGGGGCCGATTTGATCGCGGACACGGGTAATGCATTCGGCGAGGATCTCTTCGTCAGGGCGGTTGACGCCGTCATTAAAGACCACCAGACCGAGCGGTAATTCACCTTTGAGGGCATCGCGCACGCCTAACACCGCCGATTCCGCTACATCAGGGTGGCCTGTAAGAACTTCCTCCATCGCACCTGTCGAAAGGCGATGACCCGCGACATTAATGATGTCATCGGTGCGCGACATAATGAAGACATAGCCATCCTCATCGCGGAAACCAGCGTCACCCGTTTTGTAATAGCCAGGGAAATCAGCCAAATAGCTCTCGGTAAAGCCGGCATCATTGTCCCACAATGTCGGGAGGCAACCAGGCGGCAGTGGCAGCTTGATGACCACAGACCCGATCTCGCCGGTTGCCTTTTCGACATTACCATCATCGAGAATACGAATGTCATAGCCTGGCATCGGAACACTTGGCGAGCCATGCTTAACGGGCAGTTTTTCGAGGCCAACAGGGTTGGCGCATATCGGCCAGCCAGTCTCGGTCTGCCACCAATTATCGATCACCGGCTTTTGCAGGTTTTTCTCAGCCCAGATGATGGTGTCGGGGTCGGCACGCTCGCCTGCCAAAAACAGTGTTTCGAAGCGCTTCAATGCATCCGCTGGAATGAGCTTGCCATGCGGGTCTTCTTTCTTAATCGCCCGAAACGCCGTCGGCGCCGTGAATAATGCTTTAACGCCATGTTCGCTGATCACCCGCCAAAAAGCACCGGCATCGGGCGTCCCGACGGGCTTGCCCTCGTATAAGATCGAGGTCGCGCCGATCGCCAGTGGTCCATACAGGATGAAGGAGTGACCAACGACCCAGCCCATATCCGAGGCTGACCAGAACACATCGCCAGCATTGATATTGTAAACATGCTTCATCGCCCAGATGAGCGCAATCAGGTGTCCACCCGTATCGCGGACGACGCCCTTCGGCACCCCCGTTGTTCCGGATGTATAGAGAATATAGAGCGGGTCGGTGGCTTGAACGGCCACGCAGTCGGCCCGTAGGTTGGCCGCGCGAGCGGCTTCCTCTTGCGTCGCCCAATCTAGATCGCGCCCGTCGATCATTGCCGCCGTGCATTCGGGGCGTTGCCAGATCAGGCACCGCGCTGGCTTGTGAATAGCCAATTCAATGCCTCGGTCGATCAAAGGCTTGTACTCGACAATCCTAGTGGGTTCGATACCACAGGAGGCAGCCATGATCAGTTTGGGCTGGGCATCGTCAATCCGGGTCGCGAGTTCGGCTGCAGCAAAACCACCAAAGACGATGGAATGAATGGCGCCAATGCGGGCGCAGGCGAGTGCCGCGATCGCCGTTTCGACAATCATCGGCATATAGATAATAACCCGATCACCTTTCGCAATCCCCATATTTTGCAATATGCCAGCGACGAGTTGGACGCGATCCAGCAGATCGGCATAGCTAATGTTCTGTTTTTGGCCGGTGACGGGCGAGTCGTAAATCAGCGCTGCGCGGTCGCCATGGCCATCTCGAACATGGCGGTCGAGGCAATTATAACAGGTGTTGAGCTCGCCATCGGGAAACCAACGATCGAGACCATTTTGTCGCGCAAATATAGTCTGTGGCGGTTTGCTCCAATCGACTGTATCGAGCTGCGTGGACCAGAATGCTTCGGGGTCGGATTGCCATTTTTTGTAAGTATTTTGATACGACATCGTGCTGCTCCTTATCTCGAGTATACGAGCCGCTTTAGATTCGTCAAACGGGCCGAATGGCAGAGTTTATCGGCCCGAGCTTGGGGTAAATATGACTGAAGCTTGACGCCTTTATGAACAAATTGTGACAAGGGAGGCTGTTTTGTGGCAATTGGGCAACAAGCCAAAACTCAATAAATGATTAATAAGTAAATCATAGATTTTAAGTTGAATTTTTTCTTTCAGAGCCTCATTTTGCCCTCAGCCGGCATGGCGTCGGTGGTAAATTTTGAAGAGGTTAGTATGAAAAAAGTTCTCCTAAGCACTGCTCTTGTTGCAGTCATCGCGTCCCCTGCCATGGCCTTTGATGTGTCGGTTGGTGGTTATTACAACTCAATGGCCTATAGTGTTGACTCTGACAATACGGGTGTTGATTA
>JAYODZ010000095.1:0-7039 GCA_038106515.1 Rhodobiaceae bacterium | reverse complement strand
GCGACGGACAGAACTTCTCAACGCCCTAAAAAGCGAGTTGGAAACGGCTTTTAATATCAAAGTCGCTTGCTTTCCTGCCGACCTCGCAAAACCACAGGCCCCGGCGCAACTTAAGGCGAAGATCGAGGCAGCTGGTCTCGAAGTCGACTATCTCGTTAATAATGCTGGATATTCGGTTCCAGGCTTTTTTCGCGACGTGCGCTGGGAGGTCGAGCGCGACATGATCCAAGTCATGGCCACCGCCGTGGCTGAATTGTGCCATATTTTTGGCCCGAGTATGGCCGCACGCGGGATGGGACGCATTGTCAATGTGTCTTCTGCCGCCGCGTTTCTCAACGGCTCGGCGGGCGGCACGCTCTATCCCGCCATTAAATCTTTTGTTCTGCGCTTAAGCCAGAGCCTGGCGATCGAATATCGCGGCACCGGCGTGCATGTCGTCGCGCTCTGCCCCGGTTTTACCTATAGCGACTTCCACGATATTGCCGGCAATCGTGATGAAATGAATAAATTACCGAGCTTTTTGTGGCTTACGGGACCGCGCGTCGTCCGCGAAGCGCATGATGCGGTCGAAGCCGATAAAGGCCCAGTGATCATCAATGGCTGGTCTTATAAGGTAACGGCACTGTTAATGCGCTGGCTGCCACAAAACCTGCTGACCAAGCGCGCCAGCATGAGCTCGCGCAACGCAATTGCGCGCGAGGAAGACAAAATTACCACAGTTACAAATGCCCCGCGCGCCGCCGCCAAACGCAAGGCCGCCGCACCGGTGAAAAAGCCTCCGGCTATCAAAAAAACGACGAGCTCGCGGCGAAAACCCGCGACCAAAGGACGTAAAACTACGTGATACGCCTCGATCAGGATCCTTCGTCGCTGGCGCAAGCCGCCGAACTTTTGCAAAGCGGCGATCTCGTGGCCTTTCCGACTGAGACGGTCTATGGCCTCGGTGCCGATGCTCGCAATCCCGAAGCGATTGCGAAACTTTTTGCGCTCAAGGGACGGCCGCATTTTAACCCGTTGATTTGTCATGTCGCCAATATCGATGCCGCTCGACAGATTGGCGCGTTTAGCGAAACCGCCTTGCTCTTGGCAGCGCATTTCTGGCCCGGCCCCTTGACCTTGGTGGTTCCACGTCTGCCCGATTGTCCGGTTGATCTTTTGGCGTGCGCAGGCCTACCAACCATCGCCCTACGAGTGCCAGCCCATGCCACCGCACAAGCTCTGTTGGCGCAATGCGCCTTTCCGGTCGCCGCGCCCAGCGCCAACATCTCTGGTCGTATTAGCCCCACCCACCCCGACCATGTTGCCTTGAGCTTTCCCGACATTACCTTGGTGGATGGCGGCGCCTGCAGTGTCGGTCTCGAGTCTAGTATTGTTGGCTGTTTTGATGATGCCCTATATTGGCTCCGCGCTGGTGGCGTCGCCCGCAGTGAAATTGAGGCTCTTGTCGGCTATGCGTTACAAAACCCGCCCAGTGCGCATGAAGATGTGAGCAAACTCGCCCCGGGGCGATTGGCGCGACACTACGCGCCAGCGCACCAGTTGGTTATTTCTGAGGCACCGCCTGCCGATGACGACGCACTAATTACCTTTGGTGGACGCGAGGTGCATGCCAGCCTGCAGACCGACCTCAGCCCGTCGGGCGATCTGACGCAAGCGGCGGCTCAGCTTTACGCCGCTCTATATCAAATGGACCAAGAGCTTACCGCGCCAAGCGCAAAAATTATTGTTCGCCCCTTACCCGAAACCGGTTTGGGCGAGGCGATTATGGATCGCTTACGGCGCGCCGCTACGCCTGCGGCGCAATAAGCAAGAGCGGGATTGGCGCGTCGCGAATAGTGGCGACTTCCGTGCCGGGTTTGCGCCCGTCTCTGATCTCACTGATGTCAATGCCGAGATCGAGAAGACGCTGACGATATGCAGCAAGCTCGCGACAGCGCAATGCCAATCCCCATAACTCGTCCTGCTCCGGCGCTTTATGATTAGCGATCACTTCGATCGACATGTGCTGGGTACGGAAGAAAATCATGTCGCCACCCCATTCCGGTCGCGACTGCCGCAAGGCCAATCGCAAACCCAATGTTTCAGAAAAAAATGCAACCGCCGCGTCACCATCGCGGGTTCGAACGACGACATGATCGACCGCTAGATCAGCTACTTGATCGGCGCCTTCTGTCAGCACACCCCCGTCTTTACCGCTGTCCACGAACGCCATCGCGATGCCGCGCTGATAACAATTAGGTCTCGCCGGTCCCTCAAACACCAAGCCGCTTAAGCGCGCCGCCGCTGTATTTTCCTCAAGAGCAAGCCGAATATTCGACAGCGGAAAAACGGGTGTATCAACCTGGGTGGGAGACAAGCCGATAATCTTCTGCCAATAATCACGCCCAGCGGCGAGGTTCGTCACGGCAATATTGATTTGCTTTAGGGCGTAAGACATGGCGCCTCGCAGTGCTGTAGCGATACGCGATCACCACGTCCGAGACCCATCGCTGCGGCGAGGCCTGCGTTAATCTCGAGCACGCTATCGACTGGTCGTTGCGACGAGGTTGCGCGGTCAGACTGGGTATCGCGCCTGGTTTCAATCTGATCAATCAAGCCATCGCGGATAAAAATCATATCGAGGGGGATTAGCGTGTTGCGCATCCAAAAATGCACATAGTCGAGCTTATCGAAAATAAACAGCATACCCCGATCATCGGCGATCTGGTCTCTGAACATCAGGCCGCGACGTTGCGTTTCCGTATTTTGCGCCAGCTCGACATGAAACGAATGGCGCTCGCCTGCCTGCGTCTCAATCGTCAGATACGCATCCGCCAGCGCCTGACCAGCCGACAGGCTTGCCCCGACCATCAGTAGAAAAATAACAAAGACCCATCGCATCGCGCCAGACTGCCAGCAAATGAATAAAGGGTCTAGAGCGATAAATGCGCTCTAGCCGAAGACCGCAATTTTTGCGTAAACTGCCAGCAATAGGAGACACATATGACTTATACTGCGTTTGATTTAACTGGAAAAACAGCTCTCATCACCGGCGGCAATGGCGGTATCGGCCTTGGTATGGCCGAGGCCCTGGCGCAAGCGGGGGCGAATGTTTTAATTTGGGGCACAAATGCCGATAAAAATGCTGCTGCGCTCGCCAAGCTACAAAGCGCAGGCAAAGCCCAATATCAAACCGCGCAGGTTAACGTCGCCGACGAGGCGGCCGTCGATGAGGCTTTCGCGCAAGCCGTCAAGGATTTTGGCGCTGTTCATTCTGTTTTTGCCAATTCCGGTATTGGTCGCATGGGAAAATCCTTTGATCAAATGAAGACACAAGATTACCGCGACGTAATGGCGGTCAATCTCGATGGTGTGTTTTTCACCATGCGCGCCGCCGCCCGCCACATGGTCGAACGCGCCAGCAAGGGCGACACCGGCGGGAGCCTGATCGGCGTCGCCAGTACGGCAGCTCTTGAAGGGGCGGCGCGTAATCAGCATTATGGCGCCAGCAAAGCGGGTGTCGTCGCCATGATGCGTGGCCTTGCCGTCGAATATGCCCGATATGGCATTCGCGCCAACAGCCTCCTACCTGGCTGGATAGCAACTGACATGACACAAACGGCGCAAGACAGTGATGTCTTCAACAATAAAGTGATCGGCCGCGTGCCGATGCAAAGATGGGGACGCGGCGACGAATTTGGGGGTATTGCGGTTTATCTCGCTAGCGATGCTTCGAGCTTTCACAGCGGTGACAGTATCGTCATCGACGGCGGCTACACGATTTTTTAGCCGCCACGCTCCGTACCAATTGATACCCTGTTAGGCGTTTACGTCGATGACAACGCGGCCACGCACTTGGCCGGCCAATATTTTATCGGCCAATGCCGGCACATCGGCAAGCACGTGGTGACTGGTCATCGCATCGAGAAGATCCAAGTCAAGATCTTTTGCCAAACGGCTCCATGCTTGTAAACGCAACGGCATCGGCGCTTGCACGCTATCAATGCCGCGCAAACTGACGCCGCGTAAAATAAAAGGCATTACGGTCGCTGGTAGATCGGGGCCTTGCGCCAAACCACAGGCCGCGACGGTGCCGCCATAGCGGGTTTGTGCGATCGCATTGGCGAGTGTGAAACTACCGACCGAGTCAACCACACCAGCCCACAACTCTTTATCCAAAGGCCGCCCTTTTTCGCTCAAGGCAGTCCGATCAATAACATCAGCGGCGCCGAGGCTTTTTAGATAATCGGCCTCGCTTTGCCGTCCGGTCGAGGCAACCACGCGATACCCAAGACGCGATAAGATCGCGATCGCCACACTACCGACGCCGCCGGCGGCGCCGGTGACCAGAATATCGCCTTGATCGGGTGCCACGCCTGCCTCAACCGCCATAACACACAGCATGGCGGTATAACCCGCCGTACCGATCGCCATAGCGCGTTGCGGCGAAATGGATTTTGGCAGTGGCACCAACCACTCACTCTTGACCCGGGCTTTTTGCGCATACCCGCCAAAATGTACTTCACTCAGACCATATCCATTGATCAAAACCTGATCGCCTGGCTTGAAATTGGCGTCCTCGGAACTTGTCACAGTACCGACGAGATCGATCCCTGGGATCATCGGAAATTTTCGCACGATCGGCGAACTTCCGCTCACCGCGAGACCGTCTTTATAATTCAAGGTCGAATAGGCAATATCGATCATCACATTGCCGTCCATCAGCGCCGTTTCATCCACCGTCTTCAGCGAGACAGTTTGTTTATCATCTTGTTTTTCAATCAATAACGCGCGAAATTCGTTGGACATTTCAGTCTCCCTTTAAATCAAATTTTATCGCCTCACCCTGCGCCGGCGTAGCCAATTCGGCGTCACGCATAACCACCTGACCACGAATAATCGTTGCTACGGGACGACCCGTCGCAGTAAAGCCAGCAAAAGGCGACCAGCCGCATCGACTGGCGAGCCAATTATCCTCAATCACCCATTGTTTGCTTAAATCGACGAGCGTTAAATCAGCATGCGCGCCTTCAGCGACAATACCTTTTTCAGACAACCCAAACAGACGCCGGGCATTAAAACTGGTCAAGCGCACAACGTCATGGATCGACAGGCGGCCTGCGGCCACATGCGTCAACATCAAGGGCAACAAAGTCTGCACGCCTGGCATGCCCGAGGGTGAATGCGGGTAACTCTGCGCCTTTTCTTCAATCGTATGTGGTGCATGGTCTGAGCCGATGACATCAACAATTCCTTTCGACAGGGCTTGCCACAAAGCGTCGCGATGACGCGCCTCGCGAATGGGCGGGTTCATTTGCGCGTAAGTGCCGAGCTCGGCATAGCAATCGGGCGACGCTAAGGTCAGGTGCTGCGGCGTCACTTCGACCGAAGCAATGTCGCGATTGGCGGCCAGCAACTGCATTTCTTCCTCGGTGGTGACATGCAGAACATGGATCTGCTTGCCTGCTTCGCGCGCCAGATTGAGGAGCCTGCGGGTGCTGATAAAAGCGCTCTCGCTATCGCGCCACACTGGATGCGTCTCGACCTTGCCAGTTTCAGCGAGTGAGCGACGGTCACGCAGGCGATATTCGTCTTCTGAATGAAATGCCGCCCGCCGCGAGATTTTCGCCAAGACCTGGCGCAAAGTCTCGTCATCTGGCACCAAAAGCGAGCCGGTCGAAGACCCCATAAAAACTTTAATGCCGCAGACCCCCGGTGCCCTTTCAAGGTCGGGAAGACTGTCGACATTATCGTGTGCCGCGCCGGCATAAAAAGCGAAATCGCAATGCATGCGGTGATGCCCCCGCTGGCATTTATCGGCGACCGCTTCTAGCGTCGTTGTCGCTGGCTTGGTGTTGGGCATTTCGAAGACGGCAACAACGCCGCCGAGCACAGCGGCGCGACTGCCGCTTTCAAGATCTTCCTTGTGCTCATTACCAGGCTCGCGAAAATGCACCTGCGTATCGATGACGCCCGGCAAGATGTGCAGCCCTTTGGCGTCAAAAACCTGCGCCGCATCGGCTTTCGACAAATCGCCGATGGCGGCAATCCGCCCAGCCCGCACCCCAATATCGCATGCCCCCAGCGTTTCATGCGTCACAAGCTGGCCATTACGGAAGATCAAATCATAGGTCGACATAGGTTTTTCCTAACATGCGCGCAGAGCGCTGTCGCCCCCTATTTACATGACGTTAACAAGCTTTCAACTGCGCCAACCGGACGCCGTCAGAGCCTTCCCAATCCGGTGCGGCTCTTGTATAGATCAGAGAGACCAGCGCCAAAAGTGAGAGACAGTGTGACCGACGTTTTGTGTGCCCATTTGAAAGATCGAAGCCTGATCGCCATTGGCGGGGAAGACCGTCATGATTTTCTAAATAATATTCTGACCCAATCGGTCTCGCCAAATATGTCCTTGCTGGTGGCAGCAGCGCTACTAACGCCACAAGGCAAGCTTTTGGACGAATTTTTACTTTATAGCCGGCAAAGCGATATTTTGATCGATTGTCACGCCAGCCGACGCGAGGCCATTCGCACGCGGTTACAAATGTATAAATTAAGAAGTCGGGTGACCTTGGAAGATGTCGACGGTTCGCCGGTTATTTGCTGGGGCGAGACACGCGACGAGCAAGGGGTATGCGACCCCCGCCATGCCGAATTAGGACAGCGTTGTTACGAAGGCTCGGCTCCGCAGGCAAATGCCGATAGCGCCGACTGGCACCAGCACAGGGTTTCCTTGGGTATTGCCGAAGGACCCGATGAAATGGTTCCAGGGGAGCAATTTCCGCTTGAGATGGGGCTGCATCTAACGCATGCCATTGATTTTAAAAAAGGCTGTTTCATTGGCCAGGAAGTGACCTCGCGCAGTTATCGCCGCGGTAGCCTGCGCAAAGGCGTATTTCCCTGCCATATTGAGGTGGAGCTGCCCCCCGCAGCTGCGATCAGGGCGGATAGCAGCCAAGTCGGCGATATTTTGTGCCAAAAGGGTTCTTTGGGGCTGGCGCATCTGCGATTAGATGCGCTAGATAAGCCTCTCGAGGCCAATGGCGTAAAAATTACCGTC
>JAYODZ010000094.1:0-7092 GCA_038106515.1 Rhodobiaceae bacterium | reverse complement strand
CAACGATTGGGAGCAGCATCCCCCGCGACCCCACCGGCGCAGGCAATATCGATCACTTGCTCGTGGGTGTCTCCAGCGGCGTCAATCCAACCCTTAACTATTTGCAAGCGCTGTAAATTGGCCGAGTCAGGATCACGAATAGCCCACACCAAAAACTCCGGGGTTTCGCCCTCCTGTAGCGCCAGATCGCTCCCCATTGAAACACCTTGCGCATAAGCACGTTTGGTCAGATCGGCACTGTCGACAATATCGTCATCAAAATTGGCACCGGCAAAGAAGCGTAGCCGAATGCGCGGGCCTGTTGTTGCGTAGGTTTCTTTGCGGCGCATCGCATCGAACAGAGCTTCGCGGGTATTTTCCTCAGCCCAAACAGCTGCTAAGCCAGAGGCACTCCACGTCTGAAAGAAATTCGGCGAATAACGCGGGCTACCATCTTCGTTCGGCTGATCGAGTGGTACTGCGCCCCGTAATTGCCCCGTGGCGTCAACCAAACCAACTTTCGACCAGTAATTATTCTCATCAAAAGAACCCGCGCCGACATGCGTATCAGAAGCGCCGATCAAGCCAAATTTATAAGGATTACCCTGCCCATTCCGATCTAATTTCAAACCATTGAGATAGGCCTCGCGGACGTAGGATCCTTGCGGCTGGCTCGGCGTCCAAGATCCAATACGAAATGGCATAATCTCGAAATCGGCCCATTCGTCATTGGGTGATAAAAGTGGATGGGTCTCACTGTCCCCTTTCACCTGTGTCACTTCAACGATCGGCTCGTTGCGCATCCGTGTCGCGGCATAGTCTGCATCCATCGCTTTACCGGCAAAGGTCTTGTCCATAAACATCAAGCCATTGGAGCCATTGGAGTTATGCGGCACGGCTATCGTATCGACGCCAGTGTCGCGTAAATCATCCATCCACTGCCACAAATCCTCAGGATTAGGCGACATGACCCGGCTAAAAGGCAAGGTCGGCGCCTCGCTCCCCCGGAAAAAAACATTTCTATGCAGGTTTTGGTTTTCCGGACCGGAGGTAAATTCAAAGGCGATAAAGGTGGTGAATTTTCCGGGGTCATTATGTTTTTCAGCGGCGGCAATAATCTTCTGCCACGCCGCCTTCATAATATTTTCATCAACCAAATCATCGCTGACGCCAGCATTGAGGCGCGGAAATAGTTTTTGAAAAGCCATGAGCCGCTCGGCCGGTGTTTTGGCTTTTTGAATATCTTGCGCCATCGGATGTTGAGAGACGGCTTGATCGGGGTCATGCATGGCGGGCAACATACCGAGATAGATCGCATGATCGGTCACCGCTTGAAAATCCAGCGGCCGCTTGAGCTGCATGTCAAATCCGCCGGGATGAGGAATGGCTTCGCCGCGCGCAAAACGATAGGCTTCATCGGGGCCGTTACGATTGCCCATAATATAAGCGTCAAACGACAAAACAGTGTGCAAATGCGTTTCACCGAAATACACATTGCGATCTTCTGGCCCGGCTGCTTGCGCCGCGCCCATCAGCGTCGTTAATGAAACAGCGGCAAAGCCCACAACCCGCGCTGCAATTGATAATACAGAAAATCGCATAACACCCCTCCCAGTTACTCCTGAGAGTACTTAAACTTCTGTCTTTGACAAGAGCGGATTTAGTCGGTGCTCGGCAATGCCATCGCCATCAGATGGTGCGAAATTAAGGCAGCGGTGAAATCAGATACAGGCTGCCCCTCAACCGGTGCCAGCTCAACAATATCAATGCCGACACAACGCCGTCCCCGCAAGCATGACGCAATTAGATCAAGCGATTGATAAAATCCAAGCCCGCCTGGTACAGGCGTTCCCGTCGCGGGCAGGACCGAGGGGTCTAAACCATCGACATCAAAAGTCACATAGATATTTTGCGGAAAATCTGCCGGCAAGGTAATTTCAGAGATCTGCTGGCGGGCAATATCGCGCGCATCATAGGTTATGACGCCGTGGCTTTTACGGTCTTCATCTTCCTGTCGCGATAGCGCCCGAACACCAAAGGAACACATCGCCAGCCCTTCGCCGGCGAGCAAATACATAACACTCGCATGACTATGCTTATGCCCCTGATAAGCAACACGAAAATCAGCATGAGCGTCAATGTGAACCAGCCCAATCGGTTGATCACAGGCATCAACAACCCCCATAACACTGCCATAGGACAGGCTATGTTCGCCGCCCAAGGTCACCGGAATTTGCCCACGCGCGGCGATTGCGCGCGTGCAGGCGCGCAACTCAGCCATCACGTCTTCGATGGGTTGCTCACAATTAATCGCTTGTGTTGTATAGATGCCATGCGTCGCTGGCTCGCGTCCCTCGACCAACCGCTCGAGTTGATGAGATGCGGCGATAATGGCGTCGGGACCTTGACCCGTGCCGCTACCATAGGAAACCGTTTTTTCCAAGCCGCAGGGAACAACCACAAACCGCGCCGTCAGCGGATCATTCTCCGCCGCCGTCAGCTCCTCACCTAAAAATTGATTTTCCATAGCGCCCCTTACGATAAGCGATTAGCAAAATCTTCATAGCTGAAACGGCGCACCATGCGCAAGGCATCGCTCTCGCTATTCCAAATCGCGATTGACGGCAAAATCACGCCGTTAAACGTAGTGGTTTTCACCATCGAGTAATGCGACTGATCGAGAAAAGCAAATCGTTGCCCAGCCTTTACAGCGCTGGGGAAACAATAGCGCCCGACCATATCTCCCGCCAAACAAGATGGCCCCGCAATCATGACCGCATCGCCCTCGGACGCCTCGCCAAGCAGCGCCGGTCGATACGGCGCTTCCAAAACATCAGGCATGTGGCAAGTGGCAGATATATCGGAAATCGCAATCGGCCCATCATTGTCAATGACATCAAGCACTTCGCCCACCAAAATACCGGTATCAAAGGCCACGGCCGCACCCGGCTCAAGATAGATCTCGACCTCTAAACTTTGCCGCAAATCACGCAATAAATCGATCAATCCGTCGCGCTGATAGCTTGGCGAGGTAATGAGATGCCCGCCCCCCAAATTGAGCCATTTATATTGCCCACGCCACTGCTCTAAATAGGGCCGAACCGCCGCGATCGTACGATCCAAAGGCTCGAAACCCTGTTCGCATAGGCTGTGTATGTGCAAGCCCGTCACATGTTGGGGTAAATTCGCGCCAATACGATCGATCGGGAAGCCCAAGCGCGATCCTGGGGCGCAAGGATCGTAACGCGCCACCAACCCCTCAGAATGCAGTGGATTGAGCCGCAAACCGATATCCGCACCGCCCGCCAAAGCGTCGCTCGCAAAGCGTTCGACTTGCGCTGGACTATTGAAAATAACGTGATCTGACAGAGCAGCAATTTCGCCAATTTCATCTGCCTTATAGGCAGGCGAATAGCTCGTCAGCGATCCGCTATAATATTGCCGCGCCAGACGGGCTTCCCACAAACCCGAAGCACAGGTGCCCGACAGATACTGGCCCACCGTGTCGGCCAACGACCACATGGAAAATGCTTTCAAGGCCAGTAGAATTTTGACATCGGCGCGCCGTTGAATGTCATCAAGAATTTTTAAATTACGTTCGAGGCTCACCTCGTCGACTACAAAACAAGGACTGGGCACCCGCGTCAGATCAAAATCAGCAAAAGCACCGGCGCCGGCGGATTGGGTCGGAAGCATCTCTAAAATTCCGCTGGACCGTCCAGATCGACATATTGCCATGGCAGGCCGTGCTGGTTGAGCATGTCCATAAATGGATCGGGATCGAAGTCTTCCATATTATAGACACCTGCCCGATGCCATTTTTTCTGCACCATCATCGCCGCACCGATCATCGCGGGTACGCCCGTTGTGTAACTAACGGCTTGACTGCCAACTTCAGCAAAACAAGCCTCGTGATCACAAATATTATAGAGATAGACGCAACGCGGCTTGCCATCCTGCGACCCGCTAATGATCGTGCCAATGCAGGTCTTCCCTTTGGTGGTCTTACCCAAATCACCTGGGTCGGGTAGTACCGCTTTCAAAAATTGCAACGGAATAATTTCTTTGCCTTCATAGACAATCGGCTCGATAGACGTCAGCCCGACATTTTGCAGAACTTCGAGATGCTTTAAATAATTGTCGCCAAAAGTCATCCAAAACCGAGCCCGCTTGAGCTCGGGGAAGTTCTTGGCCAGAGACTCGAGTTCCTCGTGATACATGAGATACATGTTGCGCGGGCCAACCTCGGGGAAGTCAAAACTATGTTTGGTCGACAAGGCCGGGGTTTCGACCCAAGCGCCAGCTTCCCAGTGGCGGGCCGCCGCCGTTACTTCGCGAATATTAATCTCAGGATTAAAATTGGTCGCAAAATGCTGTCCATGGTCACCGCCATTGCAATCAAGAATATCGAGATATTGCATATCCGACACCAAATGCTTTTTGGTATAGGTCGTGAACACATTGGTTACGCCGGGGTCAAAACCCGATCCCAACAGCGCCATGATATTTTTTTGGGCGAAGCGCTCCTGATAGGCCCATTGCCAATGATATTCGAACTTCGCCTCATCGCGCGGCTCGTAATTGGCGGTGTCTAAATAATCAACCCCTGTCTCGAGGCAGGCATCCATGATCGCTAAGTCCTGATAGGGAAGCGCCAAATTAACCACCAAATCGGGCTGAACTTTATTGATCACTGCCACGGTATCGGCAACATTATCCGCATCGAGCGCGACGGTTGCAATTTTTTGCCCCGTCCGCTGATCAACGCTCTGCGCAATGGCGTCACATTTCTCAACCCGACGGCTCGCTAGCGTGATTGACTTAAAAATATCCGACGCCATCGCCATTTTGTGAACCGCGACAGACCCGACCCCGCCAGCACCAATAACCAATACATTCGCCATAATTCTACCCTCGGTTAATGTTCAAAATAAGTGTAGCCGTTCACGCTATCCTTAAATGCCGCAATCATTTCGCGGCGATCTTGCGGATCAATTTGTCCCGCAGTGGCAGCGCGTTCAACGATAGTTTTAAACGTATCCAACATACGACGCGGGTCAAATTCGACATAAGTCAGCACTTCTGAAACTGTGTCGCCTTCTTGTTCATGACGCAAATCGAAGCCGCCATCATCGCGCAACTCGATGGTCGCAATATGCGTATCACCGAACAAATTGTGCAGATCGCCGAGCGTTTCTTGATAGGCCCCGACGAAAAATACGCCGAGATAGTAGTCATCGTGATCGTTCAACTCGTGCACGGGAAGCGTTCCCGATACCCCCTCCTCGAGCACAAAGCGATCTATCCGCCCATCGCTGTCGCAGGTGATATCGCTCAAAATAGCGCGCCGCGACGGGGTTTCGAGATGACGATGGATAGGCGCAATCGGGTGGATCTGGTTAATTGCCCAAACATCGGGGAGACTTTGGAATAGGGAGAAATTACAATGGTAAATATCAGCGACTTGATCGAGCGCCTCGCGCCACTCATCATTCAGCACATCGTCCGACATCACCAAGGCTTTGATCCGCTTCATAATATAGAGGTAAATCCGCTCTGCCTTGGCAGTCTCGCGCAGGCTGACTTGACCGCGTCGGAATAAGGCTCTGATTTCATTGCGATAATAAACCAAGTCATTCCAACATTCTTGCACGCGTTTTTCGTTCAGATAGCTGGTAATCCCGAGCATATTCTCAATCAATTGGTGATCCTCAGGATCGGCATCGACCGGCACATCGCTATCAAAATGCGTTGCCTCCAAGACGTTAAAGATCAGCAAAGACGATTGCGCAACGGTGGCGCGCCCACTTTCGGTAATGATGGTAGGATGAGCGATCTCTTCTTCATCCATGGCAAATTTAACCGTTTCGATAATATTGGCGCAATATTCGTCAAGCGTGTAATTGGTTGAGTTCTCGGTCGCGGTATGTTCGCCGGTATAATCCACACCGAGGCCGCCGCCGAGATCGAGATAGCGCAATGGAGCCCCTTCGCGCAGAATTTCGACAAAGAAACGACACGCTTCCTGCGCCGCCAGACGGATTTCCAGAATATTCGGAACTTGGCTACCCAAATGCGAATGCTGAAGCTCGAGGCAGTCTAGGTAATTCTCCCGTCGCAATTGTTCAATCACTTCCATGACCTGTGCGATGGTAAGACCAAAGCTCGAGCGATCGCCGCTGGAGGCCGCCCAATTGCCGCTCACTTGATTGGTAAGCTTGATGCGAACGCCGAGCCGCGGCCGGATATCGAGATCTTTCGCGACGTTCAGCACAAGATCAAGCTCCCGAGGCGACTCTAAAACTAGGAATGTGTTAAAACCAAGCCGTTGCGACATCAGTGCTAGCTGAATAAATTCCTCATCCTTGACGCCGTTACAGATGATCGCGGCTTGCGATGTTAATTCATGCGATAGCGCAATCAACAGCTCCGCCTTCGAGCCAACTTCCAAACCGAAATCATAACGTCGTCCATGATCGACAATGCGGTCGATCACCTGCGCTTGCTGGTTGACCTTGATCGGGAACACGCCTTGATAGCGTCCCTTATAATCGTTTTCGCGGATGGCGGCTGAAAAAGCCTCATTGATTTGCGAAATGCGGTGATACAAGAAATCGACCACCCGCAACAAAACCGGCGCTGTGGTGCCGCGCTGGTTCAGATCGCGAACAATACGCATGATATCGACGGGTTGAAAATTTGGTTGGTTTGGCGCCACAAGACCGAGATTCCCATTTTCGAGAACTCGGATCAGTCCACCGCCCCAACGCGCAATGCCATAAATATCCTGATGCTGTGCCAAAATTACCCCTTTGCTCTCGACGCTACATATAGCAAAAGCCGCGTCAAAATAGAGCTTTTATATTCTCTGTAAATAACAATATGGTGACGCATGCAAGAGACTTCTGCAACATCGCTGCAACTTCCCATAAGGCCTTGTTTTGTCTACTTGATTGCTGACCTTTCCAGCGCAAGTTTACGCAGTTATGTCGGCTGGACGACCGATCTCGAAAGGCGGCTGGCGGCGCACAACGCCTCGAAAGGCGCCAAGGCAACCCGCGGACGACATTGGACGCTGATCCACTCCGAACGCTACAAAACCCGGTCTGAGGC
>JAYODZ010000093.1:0-7250 GCA_038106515.1 Rhodobiaceae bacterium | reverse complement strand
CGGGCGACTATCTTGCTTTGATGAAGCCCCGCGTCATGTCGCTGGTGATCTTCACGGCGGGCGTTGGGCTTGCCATGGCGCCGGGGCAGTTGCACCCGATCCTGACGATTGCAGCTTTGGTGATGATTGCCCTCGGGGCTGGCGGGTCAGCCGCGATTAATATGTGGTTCGATGCCGATATTGATAGCCAAATGAGCCGGACGCAGGCCCGCCCTATTCCTGCGGGTAAAATGACAGCTGATAGCGCTCTTAATTTTGGTTTGTGGATGAGCGGCATCGCCGTTTTGTCGCTGGCTGTTTTGATTAATTACACCAGCGCCGCTTTGTTGGCTTTTACAATCTTCTTTTACGGCGTCATCTATACGATATGGTTAAAGCGCCGGACGCCGCAAAATATTGTTATTGGTGGTGCTGCCGGAGCCTTGCCGCCGGTTGTTGGTTGGGCTGCTGCCAGTTCGGTCTGGACGGTTGAGCCGTGGCTCTATTTCTTGATTATTTTTGTATGGACGCCGCCGCATTTTTGGGCCTTGGCCTTATTGAAAGAGCAAGAATATGGCGCCGTTAAAATTCCGATGCTACCCAATACGCATGGCGTTGCGGCAACCAAGATGCAGATCATTCTTTATTCGCTGGTGTTAGTCGCTGTTAGCTTATCTCCCGCCTATTTCGGGTTTGCCGGTACAGTCTACCTGTTTGGTGTCGCGGCAATGAATATGGGCTTTGTGGGGCTTGCCATTTGGCTCGCTGTCTCCGGACAAGCGATCCAACGTCCGGCAAAATGGCTCTTTGTTTTTTCGATTGCCTATTTGTTTATCTTGTTCGCGTTATTGCCGATCGACCGGAGCTTAATGGTCTAATGCAAGATAATGATAAAAACGGGGTAGATATGTCGGGCTGGACGCCTGAATTGCTGCGTCAACGCCGGCGCCGCGCCGCTTTTATGGCGGTAGCGATTGCTGTTTTGGTCGGCTTGTTTTTTCTGGTAACGGTGGTGCGTATTACTGAAAATATCGCAATGAGGGCTGGCTCATGAGCGCCTTAACCGAACTTGAAAGCCGCAATCGTCGAACCGCTATGATCGCAGGCGCGCTTGGTGCGGCGATGATTGGCCTAGCTTTCGCCTCGGCGCCGCTTTACGATCTTTATTGTCGCGTGACAGGTTTCGGCGGTACCACGCAAACCGCGGATTCGGCGCCAGCGCAACCGGTTGCTGGGCGTTCGATGACCATTCGTTTTGATGCCAGTATTAATCGCGAATTACCATGGGAATTCAAAGCGCCCGAAAAGCCCGTTCGTCTCGCCGTTGGTGAGACTGGTTTGGCGTTTTACAGCGTGACGAATTACTCCGATGAACGCTTGATCGGCACAGCCACTTTTAATGTGTCGCCGCCACAGGCTGGTTATTATTTTTCCAAAATCGATTGTTTTTGTTTCACGCGTCAGGTTCTCGAGCCGGGCGAAACGGCAGAATTGCCCGTTACATTTTTTATCGATCCAGAAATTATTGATGATCCAGAGTTAGATGGTGTACAAACCGTTACCTTGTCTTATACATTTTTTAAAGCCCATGAGGCGGCCCAGTTAGCAGAAAGAAAACCGAGGGGATAAATATGGCTGATAGTCACGCAAAACATCATGATTACCATTTGGTTGATCCAAGCCCATGGCCGCTGATCTCGTCGATCAGTGTATTGTTGCTTACCATTGGCGCGGTTCAATATTTCCACACCGATGCACCTTGGATCTTGTTGATTGGCGCCGTTGGCGTCATTTATTGCATGATTGGCTGGTGGCGTGACGTTATCCTTGAAGGCCAAAAAGGGGACCACACGCCTGTGGTGCAGTTGCATTTGCGCTACGGCATGATCCTCTTTATTGCGTCTGAAGTGATGTTCTTCGTTGCTTGGTTCTGGGCATATTTCGATGCCAGCCTGTATCCTGGTGAGGCTATTCAAGCCTCGCGCACCGCTTTGACGGGCGGCCATTGGCCACCGCAAGGTATTGAGACATTTGATCCTTGGCATCTGCCTTTGATTAATACTCTGGTGCTTCTGACATCGGGAACGACCGTGACTTGGGCGCACCACGCTCTGCAGCATGGTGATCGTCAGGGTTTGAAATGGGGCCTGGTGTTGACGGTTGCGCTCGGCGCTCTGTTTACGGTGTTCCAAGCCTATGAATATATGCATGCAGGCTTTGGTTTTGCTGGCCATATTTATGGGTCGACCTTCTTCATGGCAACGGGCTTCCACGGCTTTCACGTACTTGTTGGTACTATTTTCCTTCTGGTCTGTTTGCTTCGCTCGATTAACGGCCATTTCACGGAACAAGCGCATTTTGGCTTTGAGGCAGCAGCCTGGTATTGGCACTTTGTTGATGTGGTCTGGCTGTTCTTATTTATCGTGATTTATATCGTTGGTGCTGGCGCCGCGGGTGCCCACTAATTTATGGCGGCGCAGGATTTTTATCCGGCTCAATCGCCGCTAACGACAGCTCTTAAGGCGCGCTGCCCCAGATGCGGGCAGGGCGCCTTATTTTCTGGCTATCTGGATTTGCAATCGAGCTGCGAGAGTTGCGGGCAAGATTTCGGCCAAATCGATGCCGGCGATGGTCCGGCGGTGTTTGTCATTTTATTGGCAGGGTTGGTGATCGTCGGTGCGGCGCTTTATGTCGAAGTGCATTATCAACCACCTTATTGGGTGCATGCCGTTTTATGGCTGCCGCTTGGTTTGATCTTACCGCTGATCATGTTGCGACCAATGAAGGCTTGGCTGGCCGCTAAGCAATTTCAAAAAAACGCGGCGCTTGGTCAGCTCGATCATATGTCCTAGGCTCTTATGCGCTTTCTTCCTCTCGTTTCGACGCTGATCATGTTACCGATTTTGCTCGGTCTTGGTCAGTGGCAACTGCAGCGCATGGACTGGAAACAAGAGCTGTTGGCGCGCATCGCGCAGAGCCAGGCGGGGCCGGTTACCGAAATCCAAACGGCCGCTGATCTGGAAGGGCTGACAAAAGCGAAAAATGACTATATGCGGTTGCGCCTCGCGGGGACGTGGCGTGTCGATCTCGAACAATATTGGTTTGCGCAAGTCAATGAAGCGCCCGATGGCCTCGCGGCCAGTGATAAAGTCGGGTTTCATGTTTTAACGCCCCTGCAGCTCGCAGACGGTGGTTTGATCTTTGTTGATCGCGGCTTCGTGCCGGAACGCTTGCGTTTAGCGTCATCACGTCCCGAGAATTTACCGACCTCGATTACCGGAATTTTGCGTTGGCCTGATCGGCGCGGGCGTTTTGATGCCGCCGACCGGCCAAAAGATCGTATTTGGTATGTCCGTGATCCAAGCGCCATGGCACAAGCGCTCGAAATTGTAGCGCCTGATTTCTTGGTGGAGCAAATGACGCCGCAAGCTGGGTGGCCCTATGCTGGCCAGTCGCGGCTAGCACTCTCGAACCGTCATTTCGAATATGCGCTAACGTGGTTTGGGTTTGCGTTAATACTTGTTATTATCTCGGCAACGTGGCACATCCGCCAATTCAGGACACTACGCTCAAACGGGCGTCGCGCGCCAGAATAAGAGAGGCAAGATAAGTGAACTATATTAGCACGCGGGGCAGAGCCCCTGAGCTCGAGTTTGAAGACACGCTTTTGGCTGGCTTGGCTGAAGACGGCGGGCTGTACTTGCCGCGCCAATGGCCACATATGTCGCCAGCCGATATTGGCGCGCTTGCTGGGCAATCTTACCAAGATGTTGCGCTGCGCGTGCTTACCCCTTTTACGGGACAGGATGTGTCGCAGGCGGACTTAAAGCGCTTGATCGATCAGGCTTATGCGTGTTTCTCGGCGCCCGAAGTTGTACCTTTGCGACACCTCTATGATCAACACTATCTGCTCGAGCTCTTTCATGGCCCGACATTGGCCTTTAAAGATGTCGCCATGCAATTGCTGGCGCTTTTAATGGATCATGCGCTGACGCGGCGTAACGCGCGGGCAACCATTGTTGGGGCGACATCGGGTGATACGGGCGGGGCGGCTATCGAAGCTTTCCGCGGTAAGTCCGCCTGCGATATATTTATTCTCTATCCAGAAGGGCGGGTGTCGGACGTACAACGTAAGCAAATGACAACGCCGCGCGAAGATAATGTTCATGCCGTCGCCGTCAAGGGCACTTTCGACGATTGTCAGGCGCTTGTAAAAGCCATGTTCAACGATCAAGCCTTCCGTAAGAAAGTCTCGCTCGCTGGCGTCAACAGCATTAATTGGGTGCGGGTCATGGCGCAGACGGTCTATTACTTTACCGCCGCTCTGCAGTTAGGTGCACCTAAGGCGAAGCTTGCCTTTTCTGTGCCGACCGGCAATTTTGGCGATATTTTTGCTGGTTATGTTGCCGCGAAAATGGGACTGCCGATCGAACAATTAATGATCGCCACCAATGTGAATGATATTTTGGCGCGGACCTTGGCGTCGGGGCGGTATCAAACGGGAGAGGTTGTCGCCACCAGCTCACCGAGTATGGATATCCAAGTATCGAGTAATTTTGAACGTTTGCTGTTCGAGGTTGCAGGTCGAACAGGCACGGTTGTCGACGACTATATGCGGGCACTGCGCGATGAAGGGGGCTTTGATCTCGCGCCCGAGCATTTGGCGGAAATTCGTCAGATGTTTGCGGCGGCGCGCATTGATCAGCAGGAGACGGCAGCAACGATCGCGCGGCTACATGAGCGTCTTGGGATAATCCTCGACCCGCATACTGCTGTCGGCCTAGCGGCGGCGGAAAAAATCGATTTGCCCGATAATGTTGCTCGGATCACGCTGGCGACGGCGCATCCGGCGAAGTTCCCCGATGCCGTGCAGGCAGCCTGTGGCGTCTATGCCGAACCGCCTGCGCATATTGCGGCCATATTGGATCAGGAAGAGCGCTCGGACATCTTGGCCAATGATCTGGCCAACGTTCAGGACTATATTCTGAGCCGGACGCGCCACGCGGGTTAAGTGATGCTCGGGTGGCTCGTCTTTGCACCAAAACCGATCGTCTTGTCGGGCGCATCGATCGTGTTGCGGTCGCCGCGACGGCGTGATTATGGGCAATGGTGCGCGCTTCGGCAGAAAAACCAAACTATGCTTCGGACGCGCGAGCCGCAATGGCCGGACGATGCGCTGACGCGGCGGAATTATCACCGTTATCTGCGCGAATATCGTCTCGCGGCGCGCTACGCACTCGGCTATGGGTTTTTCATCTTCTCTGCCGATTATCGTCGGCTGATGGGGGCGGTGAATTTAACGCAAATCCGGCGAGGTGCCGCACAAATGGGGACGCTAGGCTATTGGCTGGGCGAAGAGTTTCAAGGCCAGGGCTATATGCGCGAAGCGGTCGCTTTAATTTGTGACTTCGCCTTTAGCGAGCTCGCTTTGCACCGTCTCGAAGCTGCGTGCATGTCCGACAACGTCGCCTCGCAAACAGTGTTGACAGCAAATGGTTTTGCACATGAAGGGCGAGCGAAAAACTATTTGCAAATTAATGGGCAATGGGTCGACCATGAGTTGTTTGGACAAGGTAGCGAGGATTGGACGGCATGACTTTGAAGCGTTTCGTCGTGATAGCCGCCCTCGTTTTTGCGGCCTTCAAGCCGGCGCAAGCGCTAGACCCTTTGCGCATCGATGGTCAAATCAGCGTGATCCATATGGCCGAATTTATCAGGCTACACAATAATGTTTATGCCTTTGCTATCCAAAACGGCTCAGACGCGGCCATCACGCTCGAGCTCCAACGCTACCCAACCAACTGGCCGCTGGCGAGTTTTTTCAATATCGAAGTGCGCGAGGTGCAGCCCTTAAGGCTGTTATCCTCTGACGGTCGTGAGTTTTCTGGTGACTGGCAGAACCCCAACCATCTTCGTTTTGAAGTTCCGCCTTTGAGCGTGCGGAGCTTCGCTTTTCATGGCTATCCAGGGCCGGCACGGCACATTTGGCTTTGGGGCGATGCGGCGCAACCAAAGTTTGAACGCGATTCGCGCTATGTCTGGGCTTTCTTGCTGGCGTCATTGGCGGGGCTGATCCTTCTCGCTTTGCTAAGACAAGCCATGTCAGGTCTAGGATACGGCCTATTGGTGGTAAGTGAAGCGCTGACGTGGTTGGCGTTCATTGTTCTCATGCGTGGTGGCACCATTCATTCGGCTCTGATAGTGCTCCCGCCGAGCGATAATAATGTACTGATTGTTCTCAGCGCTGCTTTGGCTTTGGTCGCTATTGGCCATTTTCGGTTTCCGACTTCAGGGCATGTTTTGCGCGGTTATTGGGCGGTGGTTCGTGGGCTCGCCGATGTCGTTATCATAGCCTCGGGCGCTGCCTGGTTTTATGCTCTCCTCGTTGGGCCATTTTTTGGATATTTGACGCTAGATCTCTTGCCCTTGGGGGCGCTGACTGCAGGGGCTTTATTGGCGCTGGGCGCGTTATTGGCGCCGACCTTGCCAGCGCGCATGCAGTCCTATGAACTTCAGGCAAGCCCGCCGGAAGAAGACAGTTGAGTGAGGTCGACGCCAAGTCGCTTAGCAATGCGCTCGTAAAGATCGCTATCATTATAGTCAAATAAAAGAGCATGATCGCCAGGCGCAACCAGCCAAGCATTAGCTTGGATTTCGCTTTCCAATTGCCCGGCCCCCCAACCGGCGTAACCGATCAAAACGCGCATATTTTCCGGCCCGTGGGCTTTGGCGGCTTCGCTCAACGGATCGATTGTTTGGCTCAATGCGACCTTTAGGCCTGGCGGTGCAAAACTCTCGCTGGCGAGCCAATCATCACTGTGTAAAATAAAGCCGTTTTCCTGCTCAACTGGCCCGCCGATGAAAACGGGCAATCGCGCGATGCCCGAGCGTGCGACGCTTTCTGGAAGGTTTTGAATAATATCGCCAAGCGTAACGTCTTCGGCGCGTTGGTTGATAACAAAGCCCATCGCCCCTTCCGCCGAATGCGTTAGAATATAGATGACACTGCGTTCAAACCGCGGATCGCCGATTTGCGGCATGGCGAGTAAAAACTGGCCAGCGAGCCCAGCATCTAGTTGCATATCCGTTTTTCCCGGCACATATCGTCAGATTTCACTGTATTTTTAATGATCTTTACATGTTTCCTGGTTTTAATCCGAGCCGAGACTATATAGTCTTGTCTCTGGCTTCGCCTATGGTCAGCGGTAAATGATCTCGGGTCAAGTCTAATCAATTCTAGCCACAGGAGCACAATAATATGACAATAAAAC
>JAYODZ010000005.1:0-43464 GCA_038106515.1 Rhodobiaceae bacterium | reverse complement strand
GACTAATCTTACCGAGAATTTCATCATGATACAATGAGTTAGGAGCGTCGATTATGAGTTTCACCCCCACTGCGCTAATAACAGGCGCCTCGGCTGGTATTGGCCGCGATTACGCCCGTTTACTCGCGGGACGCGGCTATAATTTGATTTTAACGGCCCGCCGGACACAACTTCTAAACACCCTCAAAGCCGAATTGGAAACAGCCTTTAACATTCGGGTTGATTGCTTTCCAGCCGATCTCGCAAAGCCGCAAGCGCCATCCCAACTCAAGGCTAAAATCGATGCTGCGGGCCTCGAGGTCGACTATCTCGTTAATAATGCAGGATATTCAGTGCCGGGATTTTTTCGCGACGTGCGCTGGGAGGTCGAGCGCGACATGATCCAGGTCATGGCCACGGCTGTCGCGGAGCTGTGCCATCTATTCGGTCCCGCCATGGCTACACGCGGCATGGGACGCATCGTCAATGTCTCTTCAGCCGCAGCGTTTTTAAATGGGTCGGCTGGCGGCACACTTTACCCCGCCATCAAATCTTTTGTGCTGCGCTTGAGCCAAAGCCTTGCGATTGAATATCGTGGGACCGGCGTTCATGTCGTGGCCCTGTGCCCTGGTTTCACCTATAGCGATTTTCACGATGTTGCAGGCAATCGCGATGAAATGAACAAATTGCCGAGCTTTTTGTGGCTCACGGGACCGCGCGTTGTTCGCGAAGCGCATGAGGCGGTCGAAGCCGACACAGGCCCCGTTATCATAAATGGCTGGTCATATAAATTAACGGCTCTTTTGATGCGCTGGTTGCCGCAAAACCTCCTGACCAAACGCGCCAGCCTAACATCGCGTAATGCGATAGCACGCGAGGAAGACAAAATAGCGGTGGCAAGCAAATCGTCTCGCGCTGCCCCGAAGCGCAAGACCGCCGCCGTTGCGAAAAAGCCATCCGCGACAAAAAAGACAACGGTATCTCGCCCTAAAACCTCATCCAAGGGACGCAAAACTTCGTGATACGCCTCGGTCAGGATCCAGCGTCGCTCGCGCAAGCCGCTGAAATTTTACGACGTGGGGATCTTGTGGCCTTTCCGACCGAGACCGTCTATGGCCTCGGGGCAGATGCGCGTAACCCCGATGCTGTGGCCAAGCTTTTCGCGCTCAAAGGACGACCACAATTTAACCCGCTGATTTGCCATGTCGCAGATATCGACGCGGCACAGAAAATTGGCGTACTTAACGATATGGCGTTGCTCTTGGCTGCGCATTTTTGGCCTGGCCCATTGACCCTCGTTGTCCCACGCCGGGCTAATTGCCCCGTTGACCTTTTGGCCTGCGCTGGTCTACCGACCATTGCCCTGCGCGTGCCAGCCAACCCGACTGCGCAAGCACTTTTAGCGCAATGTCAATTCCCTGTTGCCGCTCCCAGCGCCAATATGTCAGGTCGCATCAGCCCCACACATCCCGCCCATGTTACAATAAGCTTTCCTGACATCACCGTGATCGACGGCGGCGCCTGCGCTGTGGGTCTCGAGTCCAGTATTGTGGGCTGTTTTGAGGACACCCTATATTGGTTGCGCGCTGGCGGCATCGCGCGTTGCGACATTGAAGCCATTATTGGGCGCTCCTTAGAGAGCCCGCCAAGTGAGCGAGAGCAGTTGAGCAAGCTCGCCCCCGGACGATTGGCGCGGCACTATGCGCCCACGCATCAGCTGGTTATTTCTGACATGTCGCCGCAGCGCGACGATGCACTGATCAGCTTTGGCGGCGCTGAGACCGAGCATACTGGACTTCACATCGACCTCAGCCCAACGGGAGATCTCACGCAGGCGGCGGCGCGGCTCTATGCTGCTCTATATGAGATGGACCAAGCCCTGACATCACCGCAGGCGAAAATAATTATTCGGCCTCTACCCGAAGATGGCTTGGGCGAAGCAATTATGGATCGTTTACGCCGCGCAGCTACACCTGCGGACCAATAAGCAAGAGAGGTATTGCAGCATCGCGAATGGTCGCGACACTGGTACCAGCCTTGCGCCCGTCTCTGACCTCACTCACATCAATGCCGAGCGTCACCAAGCGTTGGTGGCAAGCCTGCAAGTCAGCACACCGCAACGCCAATCCCCATAACTCATCCTGCGCGGGCGCTTTCGAATTGGCGATCACCTCGATCGACATGTGCTGAGTCCGAAAGAAAATCATATCGCCACCCCAGTCCGGTCGTGTCTGGCGCAAAGCCAACCGCAAACCTAATTTCTCAGCGAAAAACGCAACCGCCGCGTCGCCATCGCGGGTCCTGATGACGACATGATCCACGGCCGCAATATCGGATGCCAGACCATCACCTATTTGCGTCATGGGCTGATCTGGGGTCGCTGCCGTAAACTGCACCGCAATGCCGCGCTGGAGACAATCTGGCAACACTTCCCCCTCAAAGACCAGACCGCTTAAGCCTTGCGCTGTTGCACTCTGGTGCAGCGCTAGACTTACATTTGAGAGTGGAAAAACCGACGCGTCGCTACGCTGCGCTGAAGGGCCAATAAGTTTCACCCAATAATCCTGCGCCAATGCGAGGTCTGGGACGGCAATATTTATCTGCTTTAGCGCATAAGACATGGCGCCTCGCAGCGGTGCAGTGACACGCGGTCGCCGCGCCCTAAGCCCAAGGCGGCAGCGCGGCCCGCCTTAATCTCGAGCACATGATCAACCGGCCGCTGAGAAGAGGTCGCACGATCAGATTGTGTATCACGCCGCGTTTCGATTTGGTCGATCTGGCCATCGCGAATAAAAATCATATCAAGTGGAATGAGCGTGTTGCGCATCCAAAAATGCACATGATCGAGCTTATCAAATATAAACAACATACCTTGATCATCGCCAAGTTGCTCGCGAAACATCAAGCCGCGGCGTTGCGCTTCGCTATCTTGAGCCAGCTCGACGCGAAACTGGTATTGCACACCAGCTTGCGTTTCAATCATCAGATAGTCATCTGCTCGCGCCGCGCCAATCGCCACGCCGTGCCCAACGGCCAACAAAATCAATATGACAAAACCCCATCGCATCGCGCCAGACTGCCAGCAAAATATGGGGCGGTCTAGAGCCTTAAATGAGCTATAGCCGCGCACTGGAATTTTTGCGAAACTGCGAATAATAGGAGGACATCATGACACTTTCTGCGTTTAATCTGGCTGGCAAAACAGCTCTTATCACGGGTGGCAATGGGGGGATCGGCCTCGGCATGGCCGAAGCTCTGGCACAGGCTGGAGCCAATGTCTTGATCTGGGGCACCAATACCGAAAAAAATGCCGCCGCACTCGCCAAACTGCAAAGCGCAGGCACAGCCCAATATCAAACAGCCTGCGTCAATGTCGCTGATGAAGCGGCGGTGGATGAAGCTTTCACGCAAGCCGTGGCTGATTTTGGCGCCATCCATGCGGTCTTTGCCAATTCTGGGATTGGTCGCATGAGCAAATCATTTGACCAAATGCAAACACAAGATTATCGCGACGTTATGGCCGTTAATCTGGATGGCGTATTTTTCACCATGCGCGCCGCTGCTCGCCATATGGTCGAGCGCGCCAGCAGAGGTGATACGGGCGGCAGTCTTGTGGGCATCGCCAGCACCGCAGCGATTGAAGGGGCGGCCCGCAATCAACATTACGGCGCCAGCAAAGCTGGTGTTGTCGCCATGATGCGCGGCCTAGCCGTGGAATATGCGCGTTACGGCATTCGGGCGAACAGTATTTTGCCTGGCTGGGTCGCGACCGATATGACGCAACTGGCGCAACAGAGCGATGTCTTCAACAATAAAGTGATCAGTCGTGTTCCCGAGCAAAGATGGGGGCGCGGCGATGAATTTGGTGGCATCGCCGTGTATTTGGCGAGCGACGCCTCAAGTTTCCACAATGGCGACAGTATCGTTATTGACGGTGGCTACACCATTTTCTAGTCACGTTGACCTGACTGCGGTTGCACAAAAAAGTCTTCGCTTTAAGCATTCACGTCGATGACGACGCGCCCGCGCACTTGGCCCGCCAGAATTTGATCTGCAAGGGCTGGCACATCCGCTAGCACGTGATGGCTGGTCATCGTGTCGAGCAGATCCAAATCGAGATCTTTCGCGAGGCGGCTCCAGGCCTGCAAGCGCAACGGCATGGGCGCTTGTACGCTATCGATCCCGCGCAGTGTTACGCCGCGCAAAATGAAGGGCATCACAGTGGCCGGCAAATCTGCACCTTGCGCCAGACCGCAGGCGGCAACGACACCGCCATAACGCGTTTGCGCAAGCGCATTGGCGAGCGTGAAGCTTCCCACCGAGTCAACCACCCCCGCCCAAAGCTCTTTATCCAGCGGCCGGCCTTTTTCGCTCAGCGCCGTGCGATCAATAACATCAGCCGCACCAAGACTTTTCAGGTAATTGGCCTCGCTCTGCCGCCCCGTTGAAGCAACCACGCGATAGCCAAGGCGCGACAAAATCGCGATCGCGACGCTGCCAACACCGCCAGCCGCTCCGGTGACAAGAATGTCGCCTTGGTCGGGTGAGACGCCGGCTTCGACAGCCATAACACACAACATAGCCGTATAACCCGCGGTTCCGATGGCCATTGCGCGTTGCGGTGAAATAGCGGCAGGCAGTGGCACCAGCCACTCGCTTTTGACACGGGCTTTTTGCGCGTAGCCACCGCAATGCATCTCACTCAAGCCGTAGCCATTGATTAACACCTGATCGCCGGCTTTAAAATTTACGTCCTCCGACTGGGTCACAGTGCCGACGAGGTCAATGCCTGGGATCATCGGAAATTTTCGTACGATGGGCGAGGCGCCGCTCACCGCGAGGCCGTCTTTGTAATTGAGCGTTGAATAAGCAACATCAATCATCACATTGCCGTCCATCAGAGCCGTCTCGTCCACCGTCTTCAGCGTCACAGTCTGCTTATCATCTGGTTTTTCAATCAGTAACGCACGGAATTCTTTGGACATTTTAGTCTCCTTGTAGATCAAATTTTATTGCTTCGCCCTGCGCAGGCGTAGCCAACTCAGCCTCGCGCATGACCACATGGCCTCGAATAATCGTCGCCACGGGTCGCCCCGTGGCCGCAAAGCCAGCAAACGGCGACCAACCACATCGGCTGGCCAGCCACTCATCCTCAATAACCCACTTACTGTTTAAATCGACAAGCGTAAAGTCGGCATGCGCGCCTTCGGCGACAATCCCTTTATCGGACAGATTAAACAACCGCCGCGCGTTGAAACTGGTCAGACGCACAACGTCTTGGATCGACAAACGTGCTTCCGCAACATGCGTCAACATTAAGGGCAATAGGGTCTGCACGCCGGGCATCCCCGATGGCGAATGCGGATAGCTTTGGGCCTTTTCGTCGATAGTATGCGGTGCGTGATCCGAGCCGATCACATCAACAATCCCCTTCGACAACGCTTGCCACAAAGCGGTGCGATGGCGGGCCTCGCGAATGGGCGGGTTCATTTGGGCATAGGTCCCAAGCTCGGTATAACAGTCAGGCGCTGCCAATGTCAGATGTTGCGGCGTTACTTCGACCGAAGCGATATCGCGATTGGCCGCCAGCAACTGCATTTCCTCTTCCGTTGTAACATGCAACACATGGATCTGCTTGCCAGCTTCGCGTGCTAGCGTAATGAGGCGGCGCGTGCTGATAAAAGCGCTCTCGCTGTCGCGCCATACAGGGTGTGTCTCCACCTTCCCCGTTTCAGCTAACGGGCGGCGATCGCGGAGGCGATATTCATCTTCTGAATGAAAAGCCGCGCGTCGCGTGATTTTATGCAGTATTTGCCGCAGGCTCTCATCATCTGGCACCAACAGCGACCCCGTTGAGGAGCCCATAAACACTTTTATGCCGCAAACCCCGTCCGCTCTCTCGAGATCGGGTAAGCTCTCAATATTGTCGTGCGCCGCGCCCGCATAAAAAGCAAAATCGCAATACATGCGGTGATGCGCGCGCCTGCATTTATCTGCGACAGCCTCCAGCGTCGTGGTGGCTGGCTTGGTGTTCGGCATCTCAAAAACGGCGACAACGCCACCGAGTACGGCCGCTCGACTTCCGCTTTCGAGATCTTCTTTGTGTTCATTACCTGGCTCACGAAAATGCACCTGGGTATCGATAACACCGGGCAATATGTGCAATCCCTTAGCGTCAAAAATCTGTCCTGCATCGGCCTTCGACAAATCACCGATCGTTGCAATGCGCCCATTGCGCACCCCAATATCGCAAAATCCCTGCGAGTCGTGGGTTACCAGTTGACCATTGCGAATAATAAAATCATAGGACGTCATAAGATTTTCCTAACATGAGCTTGCGACGCTGTCGCCCCCTATTTACCAGCCTTACACAGGCTTTGCTTGGTCTTCTTGCTCATGGAGCGCAGCAGCCACTCGCGCGTCAGAGCCTTCCAAAAACCACACAGCTCTTGTATAGATCAGGGAGACAAGCGCCGGAAATGAGAAAATAGTGTGCCGAAAACGTTACGAACCAGTTTGACAGATCGACGTCTCATCGCCATAGGGGGCGAAGACCGCTTCGACTTTCTGAATAATATTCTGACACAGTCCGTGTCGCAGAATATGCCCGTATTGGTCGCGGCCGCGCTTTTGACACCGCAAGGAAAGCTCCTCGATGAATTTTTACTTTATCGGCGGGCCAACGATATTCTTCTCGATTGCAACGCTATGCGACGCGAAGCCATTCGGACGCGACTGCAAATGTATAAACTCCGAAGTCGCGTCACGCTGGAAGATGTCGCCGGCGCTCCCGTTATTTTTTGGGGCGAGCAGAATGAGGCGCAAGCGCATCCCGATCCACGCCATGGCGGATTAGGATGGCGGAGCTACGAAGCCGTCGCCCCTGAATCCAGTGCCGAGGACTGGCATCACCATAGGCTTTCCCTCGGAATAGCCGAGGGCCCCGATGAATTGGTTCCCGGCGAACAGTTTCCGCTCGAAATGGGTCTACATTTGACGCACGCCATCGACTTTCAAAAGGGCTGTTTCATTGGCCAGGAAGTGACCTCGCGCAGTTTCCGCCGAGGCAGTTTGCGCAAGGGCCTATTTCCGTGCCGTATCGATGGCGACCTGACGACCCCTGCGGCCATTCGGTCAGATAATGGCCAAGTCGGCGAAGTGCTATGCCAAAGAGGCGCGCTAGGACTGGCGCTGTTGCGTTTTGATGCGCTGGACAAGCCGCTCAATGCCGATGGTCAAAAAATCACCGTCCAAAGCGGGTTATTTACCGAGTAACATTTGGCAAGCCAGAAAGAACGCCCTAGTATGGGGAAAAGTAGAGGGAGTAGAGAGATTGACCGGAGTTGTAATTAGCGGAACAGGATTATTCACGCCTGCAGAGTCTGTCAGCAACGAAGAGTTGGTAACAGCTTTCAACGCTTATGTCGAAAAGCATAACACTACCCATGCCGACGCAATTGCTGCTGGTGAGGTTGAAGCCCTCACGCCCTCCTCGTCAGAATTCATTGAAAAAGCATCTGGCATTAAAAGTCGGCACGTTATGAATAAACAGGGGATTATCGACCCTGACACATTGTGCCCGCGTCTGCCTGAACGCAGCAATGACGAGCCCAGCATCCTTGCCGAAATGGCCGTCGCAGCGGCGCAAGAGGCCATGCAACAAGCAGGCGTAACGGCCGCTGATATTGATGCGGTTTTGGTTGCTTGCTCTAACTTACAACGTGCCTATCCAGCGATCTCAATCGAAGTGCAAGACCTGTTAGGGATTACAGGCTATGGTTTTGACATGAATGTCGCTTGTTCGTCGGCTACGTTTGGCATCCAGACCGCGCATGACATGATCCGCTCAGGAAGCGCCCGACGCGTCTTGATGGTGAACCCAGAAATTTGTACGGGCCATCTTAATTTCCGCGATCGCGATAGCCATTTTATTTTTGGCGATGTCTGCACCGCGGTCATTATTGAAGCTGCCGATGGAACGTCATCGGACCAAAGTTTTGAAATTATTGGCGCTCGCCTCAAGACACAGTTCTCAAACAATATTCGCAATAACTTCGGGTTCTTGAACCGCACCGCACCAGAGACCGTGGGGGCGCGCGATAAGCTTTTTGTACAAGAGGGCCGCAAAGTGTTCAAAGAAGTTGTCCCGATGGTGGCGGAGATGATCTCAGCACATTTGGGCGACCACCAGATTGAAGCGACGACGGTTAAGCGCTTTTGGTTGCATCAAGCCAATAAAAACATGAATGATTTGATAGCCAAAAAAGTTTTGGGCTACGATCCCGACGCAACGCAAAACCCACTCGTCCTCGACACTTATGCCAATACGAGTTCAGCTGGCTCGATCATCGCTTTTCACCAAAATAAGTCGGATTTGGGCGCCGGAGATTTTGGCGTGATTTGTAGCTTTGGCGCGGGCTATTCGGCTGGATCCATCATCGTCAGGAAATGCTAATCCAAGAACCCTACGTTGAATTGTCGTTCAGGGGCGACGCCCAGAATGGCCGCGCGCCATGACACGCGAGGAACGTATGCGGCAAGACGCATCACCTGCGAGCGGATCTGCGAACGATGATCGTGGCGCCGTTTTAATTGATCTGAGTGTTGCCATTGTCAGCCTAGTCAATACCCAACCGTGCTGCCGACTAATCGAATCGCGAGATGAGGTTTTACCGCGCCTCCCCTTTGGCCCGTTTTATCCTGCCGAGCACCGCACCATGGAAATCGGATTGCGGCAATGGGTGTCTGAGCAAGTGGGCGTTAATCTCGGTCATGTTGAACAACTATACACCTTTGGAGATCGCGGGCGTCACGCTGGAACAATTTTGCGCGACCACGTGGTATCGGTCGGCTATCTCGCCCTCACGCAAACGGATACAGCAACTTCGAAAGGGGGACGCTGGGCCTCACTTTACGAATTTTTCCCGTGGGAGGACGGGCGCGATGGACGACCCGAGGTCATTGAGATGGTTCTGCGTCCAGCTCTGCAACGCTGGCTCGAGATTAAACCCAGTAAGGCCCGTGCCGATCGCATCAATATTGCTTTTCCCATCGACCCGCGCAATTGGGATGAAGATTTGGTGCTCGAACGCTATGAACTTTTGTATGAAGCCGGCATCATTCCAGAAGCCAAAAGTGACGAGCGGGTTACCGAGCTCAATATCGCCGCCAATGAGACAGCTCTAATGGGGCAACCCTTGCAACTCGATCATCGACGTATTCTCGCGACGGCGATGGGCCGGCTGCGGAGTAAAATGAAATATCGCCCCGTGATTTTCGACCTTATGCCGCAATTCTTTACTTTGGGGCATTTACAAATGACCGCCGAAGCGATTTTGGGCACGTCATTGCACAAACAAAATTTTCGCCGACTGGTCGAGCGATCTGCTCTGCTGGAAAGCACAGGCCAAAGAGCGCAAGCCCGCGGCCGCCCTGCCGAGCTGTTTCGCTTCAAATATGATGCCGCACGCGAAAGGCCGCTCGCCGGATTACGCATTGGAGCTGGACGTAATCGGCAACGCCCCGAATAAGCGATTGTGGGCTTGCAAACTGCGCCCGAACGCCCCTTGCTTTTTTCCCATAACACCCCATATAGTATAGGTCATATTATGCTCAATATGAGCATAAAAAGAGAGGAATTATGCATATCTCTGCTGAACTTATGGCGCAAAGCCAAACGGCTCCCGCTGGTGCGCTTGGTGCACAGCTACTGCAGGAGATGGATATCAGCTATTCGCCTGCGCTAGCGCGCGAGATGGCGCCGGCTTATGACCGCGTTGCCAAGGTTATTCCGGAGATCGAGTGGCCGAGCATGGCGCCTTATATTAAAGCCATTAACATGCTGAAAGCCGAGAAAAACGCCATTATCTTGGCGCATAATTATCAAACGCCGGAGATATTTCACTGCATCGCCGATGTTGTCGGCGACAGCTTGCAATTAGCGCGCGAGGCGGCCGTCGCGCAAGGGGATATGATTGTCCAATGCGGGGTGCATTTTATGGCCGAAACCTCGAAATTATTGAACCCCAATAAAGTCGTTTTGATACCCGATATGGGGGCTGGTTGCTCCCTGGCGGAGTCGATAACAGCCGAAGATATCCGTGCCCTACGCAAAGCCTATCCGGACGTCCCCGTGGTCACTTATGTAAACACCTCGGCGGAGGTCAAAGCCGAGAGCGATGTCTGTTGCACCTCGTCGAATGCCGTCAAAATTGTTGAGCGACTGGGGGTCCCGCGCGTTTTGTGTATTCCTGATGAATATCTGGCGCAGAATATTGCCAATGAAACGACTGTCGAGGTCATCAGTTGGAAAGGTCGCTGCGAGGTACATGAACAGTTTACCGCCGAAGAATTGCGCGAGTATCGCGATACCCAACCAGGCTTGCGCATCATCGCGCATCCCGAATGTGCCCCCGAGGTGATCGCTGAAGCAGATTTCAGCGGCTCCACGGCGGCCATGATCAAATGGGTGAGCGACATGCAACCCGAAAAAGTATTGATGGTGACGGAGTGTTCAATGAGCGACAATGTCGCCGTCGAAAACCCCAACGTCAACTTCGTGCGGCCATGTAATCTCTGCCCCCATATGAAACGAATTACATTACCGAAAGTCCTCGAGTCCCTGATTTTTGAACGGCAACAAATCCATGTCGACCCTGCCATCGCAGGTAAAGCACGGCAAGCCGTTGAACGCATGATCGAATTGAGCGCTTAATGCCAAATTCTTCCGGCAATATTATTGATGCAGGTGATGTTCTGATCATTGGCGCAGGGCTTGCCGGCTTATTTACCGCGTTAAAACTGCAACCGCGGCCGGTCACGATTATGGCCGCAGGGCAACCCGATCAGGGCACCGCCAGCAGTTGGGCGCAAGGCGGTATCGCCGCGGCGCTGGGCGAGCACGATTGTCCTGAAAATCACGCCACCGATACGATTACGGCTGGCGATGGTTTGGTCGACGCCAAAGTAGCTGATATTTTGGCGCGGGAAGCTCCAGAGCGAATTGCCGATTTGATCGGCTATAGCGTTCCCTTTAATCGCAAAGCCGACGGTAGCCTCGCCCTCGGGCGCGAGGCGGCGCACGGCCATGATCGTATTGTTGGCGTGGCAGGCGACCGTGCTGGACACGAAATTATGCGCTGCCTGTCGCAAAAAGCACGTGGCAACCCCGCTATCCGCTTCATTGACGGGATGTCAGCTTACGAACTGGCGGTCGAGGATGACCGGGTTGTTGGTGTGTTCGCCCGTCCTAGCGGTGTGCAGTCAACGACCCCGCTCTTGATTAAAGCCCGCGCCATTATTCTTGCAACAGGCGGTAGTGGGCATTTATTCGACGTAACCACCAATCCGATTTTCGCCAATGGCGAAGCCATTGCGATGGCCGCTCGGGCCGGCGCCGATATTGCCGACATCGAGTTTGTTCAGTTCCACCCAACTGCTTTTTTTGGTATGGGCGATCCCGCACCGCTGGCGACAGAGGCCCTCAGGGGCGAGGGTGCGTGGCTGGTCAATGGCCACGGCCAACGCTTCATGACAAGCTTGCATGAAGACGCCGAGCTAGCGCCACGCGACATTGTTGCCCGCGCCGTCTTTCGCGAGCGCCGCCGTACCTCGTTCGTTGGCTTGGACCTCACGCGCCCCGACCTCAGACACCTGACAAATAACTTCGCCGCCGAATTTCCGACCGTAGCGGCGACATGCCATGCCGCTGGGCTGGACCCGAGAACGGATTATTTACCCGTCGCACCAGCGGCTCACTATCATATGGGCGGTGTCAAAACCGATCTCAATGGCCGCTCGAGCCTATCAGGTCTGTGGGTCTGCGGAGAGGCCGCTTGTACAGGCGCCCATGGCGCCAACCGCTTAGCCAGCAACTCATTATTGGAAGCTCTGGTATTCGGTGCCCGCATCGCGCGCGACGTCAATTCCGTTATTCCCCATCGTAATATTTCATCGCCGCGCCCGTCGACGCTGACGCCACATTCGACCGAACAGAGCGAGCGACCTCTTATCTCCCAATTGCGCAAAACCATGACCCAGTTTGTCGGTGTCGAGCGCGATGCAGATGGCCTCAAGCAAGCCATTTCGACCTTGCTTCGGCTCGAGCGGACAGCCCATGGCTGGGCGCCGATGGCCAATATGACGGCTACGGCATTGATGATTTCAGTCGCCGCTTATCAGCGCCAAGAAAGCCGCGGCGGCCATTTCCGCCATGATTTCCCGACACCAGCCCCCCAAGCCACAAGGTCCATCCTGACGCTGGAGCAGACTTACAACCTCGCGCAAGAAATCGCAGGTACGCCGATACCTGATACAAGGAGATTTATCCAATGACGGGTCCAGCGCCTCTGCCGCAATATTATGTCCGCGCCCTGATCGAGGCCGCCATTCAAGAGGACCTTGGCCAATCTGGCGATATGACTTCACTGGCGGTGATACCGCAGGATTCGCTGGCGCAGGCTTCCGTCGTTGCTCGTGACACGGGTGTTTGTGCTGGTATTGATTTTGTCATCGGCGCGTTCAGCTTTCTTGATCAAGCCTGCCGCTGTCAGATCCATTGTGCCGACGGCGACGAGATCACGCCCGATACGCGTATTCTAGATGTCTCGGGGCCAGCCGCCGCGATTTTATCAACCGAACGTGTGGCGCTTAACTTTCTGGGTCACTTATCAGGTATCGCCAGCGAGACGGCGAAGCTGGTTGCCGCCATCGCTGGGACAGGCGCCCGCATTTGCGACACGCGGAAAACAACACCAGGGCTTAGAATGGCAGAGAAATATGCCGTTCGCGCTGGCGGCGGCGTCAACCACAGATTTGGCCTCAATGATGCCATTTTGATTAAAGACAATCATATTGCGGTCGCGGGCTCTATTTCCGCCGCCTTGCAACAGGCGCGCCGGTATGCTGGCCACATGGTGCAAATCGAAATTGAAGTCGATCGACTTGACCAATTTGATGAAGCTTTAGCCGCCAAGGCGCCCGTGATTATGTTAGATAATATGAGCCTCGATGACATGCGAGAGGCCGTGCGGCGTAACCAAGGACAAGCTGTCCTCGAAGCATCGGGGCGCGTCTCCCTCGAGACGGTGCGCGACATTGCCGAAACAGGCGTAGACTATATCTCGGTTGGGCGTATTACCCACTCGGCGCCCTGCCTCGATGTTGGTCTCGACATCGACCTCACACCGTAAACCGATTGGCTTAGTGCCGCAGATCAGTATAAAAAATGTGGCGTCCAATTTTAGCCAAACGAACCATTTCACTTGACCAATAGGGTGCAACGTAATCGGCGTGATAATGCGTCGCCTCGGTGAGACTAGGCTCCTCCGAGAGCGTGGCTAGCTTATAGCTCGATAAACGCAACGCCTTTTCCCACAACCGCTGATTATAGGCCGTATCAGAGACGCCATCGCAGGCAAAAGAGAACTGGCATTTATGTCGACGGTACTCGCCTTGAAAGACGACACCGCAAATTGAAGCTGGGAACCGCGGGTCACGCGCGCGGTTCAAAACGACATCAGCCACAGCAACCCATCCCTCGGCAGGTTCACTGCGCGCTTCAAAGTAAATCGCTTGCGCCAAACATTGGCGGGCCTCCTCATAAGTCTCGCCATGACCGCGTAAAGCCCCCGGGCCTGAGAACAAACGCTCCATCGCGTCGGTCGCCTGCAGCGTCTCGACAGAAAAATCGTGCTCGACAGCGCGCAGCGCATTTTCCAATCGATTACCCGACAGAGAAGAGACTTGTTGCGCCAAGAGAACGGTAACCACCGCCAAAGAGATGGCGGCTAGCCCCCGCTGTAAGAAGGCACGCATATCGAGGACATCGTTTTTTCGCTTTTTCACAAAGCTCTCCACAACAGTTGTTCTCAACTTGTTCTGGTCAAAACTAAGTAGTGTTCGTAAATTTTCCATAAAAAAAACGCTAAAATTGCATTTTTAGCCCAAAATTGCGGCCTGCGCGGCCGCTAAACGGGCAATCGGCAGGCGGTATGGCGAGCAAGATACATAATCAAGGCCCATTTTGGCTAGAAACCGAATCGATTCGGGGTCGCCCCCATGCTCACCGCAAAGGCCAATTTTAACGTGTTTTTGATGTCGCAGAGCGGCTACCGCAAGCTCAATCAGTTGCCCAACACCGTCCTCATCAATGTGCACGAAGGGGTCGCTCGGCACTAACGCGCGGCGCACATAGGCGTCTAAAAACCCGGCGGCATCGTCGCGGCTCAGACCCATTGTCATTTGTGTCAAATCGTTTGACCCGAAAGAGGCAAAATCAATCAACGGTGCCAATTGGGCCGCCATTAAGGCGGCACGGGGCGTTTCGATCATGGTGCCAAACTTAACGGCCACCCGCGCCGCATCGCCAAAGGCTGCTTGACGGCGCGATAACAAATCACGCATCAAACCAAGCTCCTCGGCTGATACTATCAGTGGAATCATAATCTCGATCAACTCGGCCGGATATTGCGTTTTTGTCATCGCCGCAAAAATTGCGTCGATCTGCATTTCATATATCTCCGGCATCGTCACAGCCAGTCGGCAGCCGCGGTGACCAAGCATCGGATTTTCTTCGTGCAAAACCCGCAAACGGGCTTTTAGCGTCGCCACACTCTCGCCGAGCGTCATAGCCAAATTTTCAATTTCATCGTCGCGACGCGGTAAAAATTCATGCAGCGGTGGGTCAAGCAGACGTATGGTGATTGGCAAACCCTCCATCACCTCAAAAAGAGCAACAAAGTCCTTTTCTTGGAAAGGTAGTAGCTGCGCGAGAAACTTTATCCGTTGCTTCGCATCGGACGCCAAAATCATTTGCCGCACCAGCAAAATACGCTCAGGGTCAAAAAACATGTGTTCGGTCCGACATAACCCAATGCCCTCGGCGCCAAACTTGCGCGCCATACGCGCATCTAAGACTGTCTCGGCATTAGCACGCACGTTAAGCGAACGACGCGCATCCGCCCAAGACATTAGAGTGGCAAAATCGCCCGTCAGCTCTGGCTCGCGCATCGCCACCTGCCCCGCGATGACGCGCCCCGTCGAGCCGTCAATGGTTATCGTATCGCCTGCCTTAATCTCATATGTACCGATCTGCGCCTTTTGTGCCTCAAAATCTATGTGTAAAGCAGTAGCGCCGGACACGCAGGCACGGCCAAGCCCCCGCGCCACCACAGCCGCATGGCTGGTCATGCCGCCCCTTGAGGTCAATATTCCGGCAGCCGCATACATGCCATGAATGTCTTCGGGACTGGTTTCCATCCGCACTAAAATAACATCTTCGCCTTGCGCTTTAGCGGCTTCGGCTGCATCGGCTGAAAATACAACTTTACCGCAGGCAGCGCCGGGCGACGCTGGCAGGCCGCGCGTCAACACATCGGTCACGGCTGCATCATCAAGGGTCGGGTGTAAAAGGCGATCGAGCTCTGTGGGATCAATGCGCAACAAGGCTTCATCCTTGCTCAGCAACCCTTCATGGTGCAGATCGACCGCTATTTTAAGGCCTGCTTGCGTGGTTCTTTTACCCGACCGCGTTTGTAAGACGAAAAGCTTGTTTTGTTGGATGGTAAACTCGATATCCTGCATATCCCGAAAATGCTTCTCGAGATTGGCGCAGAGCTGACATAATTGCGCGTATAAATCCGGCATTAGCTCCTCAAGCGCAGGGCTAACATCCTGCGCCGCTGTGCGGGCAGCCGTGCTGAGATAATACGGCGTCCGAATACCGGCCACAACATCCTCGCCTTGTGCATTGGGCAAAAACTCACCATATAGCTCTTTTTCACCGGTCGAAGGATTGCGTGTGAAGCAAACGCCCGTCGCTGAAGTTTCTCCCAAATTACCAAAAACCATGGCTTGTACACTCACCGCCGTTCCCCATTCATCAGGGATCGCGTGCAGGCGACGATAGGTTTGCGCACGCGCATTATTCCAGCTTTGGAAAACAGCCTTAATGGCACCCCAAATTTGTTCTTCTGGATCGTCTGGAAAAGCCGTCTCCGCCTCACGCACAATGCAATCGCGATATAGCTCAACAATTTTCTGCCAATCTTGCGCTTGTAGATCGCTGTCCTGCTCTAGACCATTATCAAGCTTATAGTCGTCCAGAATTTCTTCAAAATAATCATGCGGCACGTCCATGACCACATCGCCATACATTTGAATAAAGCGCCGATAGCTATCCCAGGCAAAGCGCTCATCGCCCGAACTTTGCGCCAATCGCGCGACGGTCTCGGTATTCAAACCGAGATTGAGAACCGTATCCATCATGCCTGGCATCGATACGCGCCCACCAGAACGCACCGAGACAAGCACTGGCGCATCATCGCCGATATGGGCTGCGATTTTAGCCATGGCAGCTTTGACCTGATTTTCTAATCCATCGGGAAACTTACCATCTTCAGAGAGGAAGGCCGTACAGACTTCAGTGGTAATGGTAAATCCAGGCGGCACGGGCAAGCCGAGGCGCGCCATTTCCGCGAGATTAGCACCTTTACCCCCCAACAAGTCGCTCATTGAGGCATCGCCGTCCGATCCCTGCGGGCCGAAACTATAGACATATTGCGATGTCGCCATTTTTATCTCACTATTTGCGATAACTTTCCGGCGCGCTCCATCAAAACAACCAGACTTTGCAACATAGCAAGCCTATTGGTTTTGAGCTTCGCATCATCCGCATTCACCAAAACCTTATCAAAAAACGCATCTACAGGGGCGCGCAAGGCCGACAATGTCACCAGATATTTTTGCAAAGCCTCCGGAGTTTGCATATCTGCGCCATTTTCACCCACGTTTTGCAATGCCGTAAAGAGATCTTTTTCTTCTTTTTCTTGCAAATAGGTCGCATCAACTTTCGCGCTGCTATTTGCTTTTTGCAAAATTCCCGTGGCGCGATTATGGGCAGCGAGGAGGTTTTTACCATCTTCCGTCATCACAAAATCGGTCAAGGCCTGACCGCGCGCCACGATGTTCACAATATCATCGGCACCATCGAGCAAGCTTGCTGCAACAATATCATGCCGCAACCCTGCATCGCGCAAATAGACTTGCAAGCGATCGATAATAAAGCCCAACAAATCTGCCGCTATGGCATCTGCTTTTTTCCCTGCGCCGTCAACATTTTGCGCGGCTATGCCGGCTGTCAGTAGTGGCGTGAGCGGTAGCTTTAACTCATGCTCAAGAATAATTCGGATCACCCCTAGAGCCGCCCGACGCAGAGCATAAGGATCTTTGGAACCCGTGGGCTTTTCATCAATCAGCCAGAAACCAGCCAAGGTATCGATCTTATCGGCCAAAGCAACTATGCGTCCGATCGACGTCGATGGCACAGCGTCGCGTGGCCCAGCCGGTCGGTAATGATCTTTAATGGCCGCGCCGACGTCTTCGCCCTCGCCATCATTGACGGCATAATAGCCGCCCATAATGCCTTGCAACTCGGGAAATTCGTAAACGACACCCGACACGAGATCTGTCTTACACAGCAAGCCAGCCCGGGCTGCACTGGCCTGGTCTTCACCCAGTTGCTCGGCGATGTTGTGTGCTAAGGCTGCAATGCGTTGCGCCTTTTGGCCCACCGAGCCGAGTGCCGCGTGAAAAGTGATTTTATCCAGCTCCGGCAAGCGCTCTTCGAGCTTGGTTTTGACATCCTGATCCCAGAAAAACTTGCCGTCAGACAGCCGCGCCCGCAATACACGCTCATTGCCCGCGATGATCTGCGCGCCTTGATCGGGTGTCACCATATTTGAAATCGTAATAAATTTTGCCGCCAGACGACCCGTTTGGGGGTCTTCTACCGAGAAATATTTCTGATGCGTCCGCATCACGGAAGTCAAAAGTTCGTCAGGCACTGTCATAAAATCAGTGTCAATTTTACCCATCAGCGGCACAGGCCACTCCACCAAGCCCGCAGTCTCTTGCACAAGTGCAATATCCTCAACCAAAGCAAGCCCTTCGGCAGTAGCTAAATGCGCGCTCTCTTCGGCAATCATGGCACTTCTAATCGCGGGGTCAGCCAACACAAATGCTTTTTCAAGCAAGGGCAGATAGTCGGCTACGTGTTTAATTTCAATCGGCTGTGGTGCTAAAAACCGATGCCCATAGCTGACGCCCCCCGATTTTAACCCATCAACCTCGATGGGAACAATTTTGCCCCCCAAGCGACACAAAATCGCCCGCAAGGGACGCACCCAACGTAATTTTCCAGCACCCCAGCGCATAGATTTCGGCCACGGAAATGCCAATATAATCTCGGTGATGATACTGGCCAAAATATCCGCCATCGCCTCAGCCGGCTGCACCGCCTCAAAAACATAGTAATCGCCCTTCGCATCTTGCTTGACGCTCAACGCGGCAACATCGTGCAAACCATTGCTGCGCAAGAAGCCGTCCAGAGCTTGTTGCGGCGCATCGACCCGCGGGCCTTTCTTTTCATTACGGATTTCTTCGGTCTTTTGCGGTAAATCATCTACCAACAGCGCTAATCGCTGCGGCGCGACATAGCTTTCAACTCCCAGAGGTTCAACGCCGCGCGCCTTCAGAGCCGACACAAAAGCCTGTTCAATGTGCTCGGCCGCACGGGCCTGCATGCCGGCAGGAATTTCTTCCGCATAGAGCTCTAGTACAAAATCTGCCATGTCAGCCTCCAGCCAACCATGCTTCGGCACATGCTTTGGCCAAGGCCCGTACGCGGCCAATATAAGCCTGTCGTTCGGTGACGCTGATCACCCCGCGCGCATCGAGAAGGTTAAAATTATGACTGGCTTTCATGCATTGATCGTAAGCGGGTAATGCCAATCCCTTTTCGACCAGCGACAAACACTCGGCTTCGGCGTCTTGAAAATGGCGCAACAAAATCGCTGTGTCAGCGGCTTCAAAATTATAATGCGAAAACTCAACTTCGTTGCGATGGAAAACATCCCCATAGCTCACGCCCTTGCCATTAAAATCGAGCTCAAAGCCATTGTCGACGCCTTGCACATACATCGCGAGGCGCTCAAGACCATAGGTCAACTCGCCCGAAACCAACTCGACATCAATGCCGCCGACCTGTTGAAAGTAGGTAAATTGCGACACTTCCATGCCGTCGCACCAGACTTCCCAACCAAGCCCCCAGGCGCCCAATGTCGGGCTTTCCCAATCATCCTCAACAAAGCGAATATCGTGCTGAAGCGGATCGATCCCCAATACTTTAAGACTGTCGAGATAGAGTTGCTGAATATTGTCAGGCGACGGTTTCAGAATAACCTGAAACTGATAATAGTGCTGGAACCGATTGGGGTTCTCGCCATAGCGCCCATCCGTCGGACGTCGCGATGGCTGTACATAAGCGGCATTCCAGGGCTTTGGCCCGAGTGCCCGCAAAACCGTCGCGGGATGAAATGTTCCCGCGCCCATTTCCATATCGTAGGGTTGCAAAATCACGCAACCTTGATCGGCCCAATATCTTTGCAGATTGAGGATAAGATCCTGAAAAGATAGTGCAGATTGTGACATTGAAGCTTTTGTGATTCCTAGCAACGCGATGAGGGGAAATTACCCATCCACCGCTGATAAAGCAAGTGCCGCGGCATGACGCAAAATCGTCTCCGCTTCAGTCGATGGGGTCGCATCTTCATTTTGCAAGACCAAAGGGGGACGCATAATTGTCTTACCGCGGCTATCTCGGGTTGCGCGTAGGATGATGCGTGTCGCATCTTGCCCAGCGCGACTATGGATTGGCAGCACGACGAAACCACCGAAGCGCGGGCTTAAGGCGGCAAGCAAATGATCGAGCATATCGGCGCGATAGATCACAGTGATGCCGCCGCGCGCGCGCAATAAATAGGCGGCATACCGTAACCAAAGATCAAGATCCTCAGCCTCAAACTGGTGCGCCCGCGCCTTTGCGCCATCGCTGACCGCGGGCACCGTTTCGCGAAAATAATAGGGCGGATTTAGAAAAACATGATCGAAATGCGCTGCAGGCAAATCACGGGGTTGTGCACAAATATCGGCATTGAGAAGCGAAATGCGGTCTGACAGGCCATTTGCCGCGGCATTCTGGGCGGCCAAATCGGTCAATGCTGGATCTATCTCAATCGCCGTAAAATGGGTCTGGGGAAGCCGCCAGGCGGCACAAAGGCTCGCGACACCCGCGCCAGCCCCCAATTCGCAACACGTGCGCGCTGATGCGGGGATCGCCGCCGCCAAGAGGACCGCATCATGACCCGAACGATGACCTCGGCGCGGTTGCGCAATGGTCAGCCGCCCACCTAGAAACTGATCCTGCGTTACCTCCAGTACCACCCGTCAACTCTCTCCATTTAGACCCAAATGCCGCTATCGGCGCTCTTGACCTCTTGTTTACAGGCTTTTAAGGATAAAGGGCAATTTCTTCTTTGAGGTGCTATGGCTGACATTCTTCCCCTGCGTCGCGGCAATGCCGATCAGACGCCAATTATAGATCGCTTGCGGTCCTATTTCGCAGAGGATTTGGCCGCCGTTGAGGTCTTAATGCGCGAAAATATGGGCTCTTATGTCGACATGATCCCAGAAATCGGCAGTCACATTGTCAAAGCTGGTGGCAAGAGGCTTAGGCCCATTTTGACACTTGCAGGCGCAGCGATCACGAATTACGAGGGCGACAAACATATTTCTCTGGCGGCGGCCGTCGAATATATGCACACCGCGACTTTGCTGCATGACGATGTCGTGGACGATAGCGATATGCGCCGCGGGCTTCCAACAGCGCGCGTGAAATGGGGCAATACAGCGAGCGTTCTGGTCGGCGATTTTATGCTCGGACAGGCGTTTCGCATGATGGTCGCTGGCGATAATTTACGCGCGCTCGACGTGCTATCGACGGCAGCCGCCGTCATCGCCGAAGGTGAGGTCATGCAACTGTCGAGCCTGCACAATATTAATATCACCGAAGACACCTATTTACGGGTGGTCGAGGCCAAGACCGCGGCTCTCTTCGCAGCTGCGGCGGAGGTCGGTGGCGTTATTGCAGCGTCAGACAAAACGCAAATTGCAGCCCTGCGCGCCTATGGCCGCAATCTTGGTATTGCTTTTCAATTGGTTGATGATGCGCTGGATTATGGCAGCAATGAAAGTGCTTTGGGCAAAAATTGTGGCGATGATTTTCGCGAGGGCAAAATAACCCTACCCGTAATTCTAGCGGTTCGTCGGGGACCAGATACGGCGCGAGCCTTTTGGCAACGCGTTATCGAAACCCCATCAAATAGTCCAGACGATTTTAACTTGGCGCGGCGGCACTTGATCGACACCCATGCATTGGATGAGACGCTGTCGCGGGCCCGCCATTATGGCGAACGGGCGCGCGATGCTTTGGCCTTGTTTCCTGAGACCGAGATTAAATCAATGCTTCTCGATCTCGTCGATTTTTGCATCCGCCGCAGCTACTAAACACCCAGTGGCTCGCCAATAGCTAGACGGTATGTCGAGCCGCGCCGCAATCGCCGCGATCGCCTCGCGCGGAGCGAGCGCAAAACACGTCGCGCCACTGCCACTCATTGAGACATAGTCGGCGCCTGCCGCATGCAAAGCTTCCAGCAGATCTTTAATCTCGGGGTGTAGACAGCAGGCCATATTGGCAAGGTCATTTCCTGTATTTTCCATAAATCCGCACCAATCATCCCACGCCGCAAAGCGCGGGCACGGCGCTGGTGCAGCTGTCACAGGCGAAGCGTCCAAAGCTTCAAAGACCGAACGTGTCGAGACGGCAATAGCTGGGTTCACCAATATAATGCCGATATCAGGCAATCCTGAGACTGTCTCGACCGCATGGCCGATGCCGGTCATCCAACTGCTACGAGATGCTAAACAAACAGGTACGTCGGCCCCAAGCTTCGGTGCAAGATCGGCGATCACGTCTGGGGCAATATCGAGGAGCGCCTGCAAGCCGCGTAAACACCCCGCCGCATCAGCCGACCCACCACCGATCCCCGAGGCAACAGGAAGGTTTTTTTGTAAATGTATTTCTACGGGCAAAGACCGCCCGAGATAATCCTGCACGGTTTGCAAAGCCGCCGTGACACTATTTTGGCTTGGGACACTGGCAGCAAAGGGTCCGGAGACTGTCACCGCCTGGTCGACATCGCCATCGTCGCGAAGCGTTATTGAGAGATTGTCGCCAATGGAGGCGAAAGCGACAAGACTTTCCAGCTCGTGATACCCGTCATCCCGCTTGCCAAGAACATGCAGTGTCAGGTTTATTTTGGCAGGGATAGACCCTCGCCAGCAACGCGAAGACATTTAAATCGCTCGCTCTTCCGGGCTGTACTCGCTAAGGCCGGAGAACATTTTTTTATCGAGCGTGGATTTTAAATCTTCAGGTGGATCAAAGGCCAATGCCTTACGCCACTGGTAGCGGGCTTCGGTGCGCCGGTTAAGCCGCCATAAAACATCACCCAAGTGATCTGTAATGACCGGATCGGTGGGTTCTAATTGGCTCGCTTTCTCAAGAAACATGAGCGCTGTCTCGAATTCTCCGCGCCGGAAATAAAGCCAGCCGAGGCTATCGACATAAAAACCATTGCTCGGCTCTTTACGAACCGCCAGTTGCACCAGTGCCTCCGCCTCTGCCAGATGGATCCCCTTTTCAATCCAGCTATAACCAAGATAATTGAGCACCACCGGGTCGTCATTGGAGAGCTGGCGCGCCTTTTTTAAATCTAGCTCCGCCACCGACCATTTCCCGAGCCGTTCACGACAAATGCCGAGCGAAAACCAAAGCCCCCAATCGGCGCCCTTATCGGCCTCAAGCAAATCGAAAGCGCGGACATAATAAGTCTCGGCTTGCGCAAAATTGTCGGCTCGACGATAAATATCAGCCAAACTCACCAGGACATCTGTGTCATCGGGCTCTTCATTCAAAATAGTTTGGAGTTGCTTTATCGCCTGGTCAGTATCACCAGCAAATTCATGCATTTGCGATTGACGGATAAGCGCCGTGCGGCGGAAGGCAGCCTCAGTCGAAACCGCATCATAAAGCCTGATTGCCTCACGCCAATAATCCTGCCCTGCTGCCAAGTCAGCCAGCATCAGACGACCAGCGTCAGAGGGCGAGAGATAAAGGGCAAGTTGAACATAGGACTGTGCAAAACCAGCATGGCCATCTTTGCGCAGAGCATCGACAAACTCTAGAAACGCCCGCGACAAATGAAAGGGGATATCGGAGACCAATAAATTAGGCGCCGCACCGGTTGCCCGCCGCTGCAATATCATAGCCAGCGCCGGCGAGTTCGCATGGGCTTCTTGCATAAAGGCGTATAGGCGGTTCGCCTTCTCATCCTCGCCACGCCGCTCGAGAAACTCTCCATAGGAGAGAGCAAAAATTTCGTGCGCGGCGCCGCCCGTCTGCAGGCCACGCTCATAAGCGGCTTCAGCGGCAATCATGTCGCCCGTTAGTTCGTATAAAATGGCGGCCTGGTGGCTCGTCACAGTTAAAAATGGGCCCATATTTAAAAGGTGCTTGAGCCGTGCTTCGCTTACGGTCTGGTTCTCGGCATAATCGAGCCAAGCCCGAATAATGGGTGTCAATAAATGTGCCGCTGGCCCGTCTGGGATTTGCTCAAGGATGTCACCTGCCCGTTCGTAATTGCCCGACCTAACGGCATCAACCAATAGAACAATAGATGCCTCAAGCCGCTTGTCGCGATCGGACCGCAAAACTTCCGCCAACGGAACGACGCGATCCATATCGCCATTCATTAAGAAAACCGTAAAGGCTTCATTTCGAATGCGTTCATCATCGGGTGCGCGCGCCAGCGCCATAGCGAAATAGCGGCTGGCATTTTCCATATCATGCTCAGCGCGCGCTTGCCGACCCGCTAGCAAGGGGCCAGAGGCACCCTCCTCGAGGGCGTAATTGTGAAGCTGAAAACCAATATAAGCGGCAATGAAAACAAAGCTCATTGCAAGTGCGAGCAAACTCCATAGCAGGATGCGCCGCCACGCCATTTAATTTACAGATCCTCGCATCATTCGCCGGTCTTCCATTTGGGTTACATATTGGGGTAGTTCGGTCCCCCTGCCCCCTCAGGAACCACCCAATTAATATTCTGGCTGGGGTCTTTAATATCACATGTCTTGCAGTGGACACAGTTCTGCGCATTGATTTGCAAGCGCGGATTACTGCCATCCTCAGCGCGCACGATCTCATAAACGCCAGCCGGGCAATAGCGCTGCGCCGGTTCGTCATATTCGGGCAGATTAACAGCCACGGGCACCGCTGGATCTTTTAACGTCAAATGCGCGGGCTGGTCTTCTTCATGATTTGTTGCCGATAAAAACACCGAAGACAATTTATCAAAGGCAACAATGCCATCTGGCTTCGGGTAGTCAATTGGCTTACAGGCACGTGCCGGCTTCAAGGCAGCATAATCAGGCTTGCCATGCGACAAGGTAAAGGGCAGGCCAATCCCTAGCGTCCGCATCCACATTTCGACGCCCCCGAGCATGGTGCCCAAAACGGTCCCAAAGCGTGACAGCAAAGGCTTCACATTACGGACCATTTTCAATTCTTTAGAGACCCGACTGTCCGTATAAGCCTCTTGATAGGCGATCAATTCGTCACCCGCCCGGCCTGCCGATAGTGCTTCGAAAGCGGCCTCGGCAGCCATGATGCCCGTTTCCATAGCATTGTGGCTCCCTTTGATCCGCGGCACATTAACAAAACCTGCGGAGCAGCCAATCAGAGCACCACCTGGAAAAGCCAATTTTGGTACCGACTGATAGCCGCCCTCGGTGATCGCGCGGGCACCATAAGACACGCGCTTACCGCCCTCAAAGGTCTCGCGGATCGCGGGGTGCATTTTGAAACGCTGAAACTCGTCAAAGGGCGACAAATAAGGATTTTGATAGTTCAAGTGCGTTACAAAGCCGACCGAGACATAATTATCGCCAAAATGATACAGGAACGAACCACCGCCCGTTTTGTTGTCGAGCGGCCACCCCAATGTATGTTGGACATAACCGGGCTTGTGCTTAGCTGGATCTACTTGCCATAGCTCCTTGATTCCAATGCCAAATTTTTGTGGATCGCTATTGGCATCCAGATCATACATGGAAATAGCGGCCTTCGACAACGAGCCGCGAACGCCCTCCGCTAAAAGCGTATATTTGGCGTGCAACTCCATGCCCGGCATCCAGCCATCTTTCTTCTCGCCAGCCTTTGAGACGCCCATATCCCCTGTTGCGACGCCGCGCACGGCACCGTTTTCATCCAGCAAGAGTTCCGCCGCGGCAAAGCCCGGATAAATTTCAACCCCCAAAGCTTCGGCTTGCTCACCCAACCAGCGCGCAAGATTCCCCAAACTGGCAATGTAATTGCCGTGGTTTTTCATCAAGGGCGGCAGCAAGAAATTCGGCAAAGGCAAAGCGCCGGCAGGGCCGAGCACCAAAAACCGATCATCCGTTACTGCGGTTTCAAGGGGTGCGCCGCGCTCTTTCCAATCTGGAAACAAACGATTTAAACCGACTGGGTCGATGACCGCTCCGGACAGGATGTGCGCGCCAACCTCAGACCCTTTTTCCAGCACACAAACGCTGACGTCGCGACCAGCCTCGGCAGCCTGTTGCTTCAAGCGAATGGCGGCAGACAGGCCGGCAGGACCAGCTCCGACGATCACGACGTCATATTCCATCGCCTCGCGTTCTTCCGGCGCCAAAGCCCAACCTTGGCGAGCATTGACCTGATTTACCGGTAAGTCAGTCATCATCAACTCCTTCAAAAGTTTTGACTGTTTTGCAGTCAAATAGTGGTAATGTCTAGTGATTCGAGACAGTTTAACTAAGTTTACATCGACTTGGTAAAACTGCAACGCTATGCGCAGGGTGCGACGTCAAGACCTGTTTGATAAAAAAGTGATGCAAGGATAGATAAACTTATATGCTCTCCCCCCTGTCCCATGCAGATATCATCGATGCCTTGCAGGCCCATATTGATCTTGCTTGCGACGATTGCCTCTCGGAAGACGCTATCGATAGGTTTTTAGCGCCAGAGGCCGTTGCAGAAGCTCCGGAAGCGCCACCGCCCCCGATTATCGGTGTGGCGGAGGAAGCGTCTCCGGCCCCGCGTGTTTTTGCGCAAGCGCCGCTGACGAAAATAAACCCCAAGGCGGCCCCGACGGCGGCAATTGATGGCGCCGCTTCACTTGCGGATTTGGCCGCAATCATGCAGCAATTTGACGGCACCGCGCTAAAGAAAACGGCGCAAAATATGGTTTTTAGTGATGGTGTGGCGGGCAGTCGTGTGATGCTGATTGGCGAAGCGCCAGGGCGCGAAGAAGATCGCCAAGCCAAGCCCTTTGTTGGCCCCAGCGGGCAATTATTGGATGACATGCTGGCGTTGATCGGGCTTGACCGATCATCGGTTTATATATGCAACCTCCTACCTTGGCGTCCGCCAGGAGATCGGGCTCCGAATACCGAAGAAGTCGCCCAATTCTTGCCTTTCTTACGCCGTCACATCGCTTTAGCGCAGCCCGAGATTATTATCACGGTCGGCGGTAGCTCAACAAAGGCGCTCTTGGACAGCGCCGACGGGATTACCAAATTACGAGGCAAATGGGCCAGTTATGCCGGCGTTGACGGTCGCGAGATACCTGTCCTACCTGTGTTTCACCCTGCCTTTTTGTTGCGAACCCCAGCTCGAAAGGCCGAGATGTGGCGTGACCTTTGCGCTTTAAAAACACGGCTCGAGGTAGCCCGATGAAGCGACATAGTTTTTCTCGCTTCGCACTCGCCTTGCTAGCGACCACGGTTTGGGGTGACCTGTCTGTGACGGCGGCGCCGAGAGAGTTACCGCCGCTAGCGCGCCCGAGCTACCAGCCACCCCCCAAACCGACCGATTGGGAGCTTTATGCCAGTGTCTTTGACGCGCAAAGCGAGGCCCAATGGCGGACGGCCGATGACTTAATCAGCGAAATCAACGACCCCATCCTTTTGGGGCATGTCTACTACCAACGCTACATGCACCCAACCGCCTATCGCGCATCATGGCGTGAGCTAAAAAGCTGGTTAACCAAATATGCAGACCATCCCGGCGCCTGGCGGGTCTACCAACTCGCCCAAAAACGTCGACCGCGCGGTAGCGCAATGCCGAAGTCGCCACCGGCGCGGGTGTATCACAACACCAGTGTCAGCGAAACATCAAGTCTGTTCAGGTCACGCGCGGCTCGGCAAATCTCGAACGAGGTAAAGCGCCTCGTCTACCGCGAGAGACCGACACAAGCCTTGCGCTATATCTCCTATCCGAGCCGCGACAGACAGCTTTCCGCAGCCGAAACCGATCACTTGAAGTCTCTCATCGCGCGAAGCTTCTACATTGAAGGCAAACCAGAAGACGCCTTGAAACTAGCGCGTGAGGCGACGCGATCGCGCGTCGAGGTGCCGCTATCCGATTGGCATGCCGGCCTTGCCGCATATCGTTTGCAGGATTTTGAAAGCGCACGCCATCACTTCGACACCTTGAGTAAAGGGCAAAACATCAGTCAGGACACACGCGCTGCCGCGCTGTTTTGGCTGGGACGAAGCCTCATAGAGCAGAAGCAACAAGAGCAAGCCTTTCTGGCTTTTGAAAAAGCGGCTCATCAGGGGTTAAATTTTTACGCCTTGCTGGCCTATCAGATCGCGCGTGGCGATTTGGTCATCAATTGGCAACAAATGGAACGCGTCAATCATGAGGTCATCGCACACTACCCCGCCGTCCAACGCGCTCTTGCGCTTGATAAGGCTGAGCAGCGAGAACTCGCCGAGCTGGAGCTGCTCTATCTACAAGAACGTCTGCCCGAAAACGAAGTGCGTGGCATTCTTGATTTGGCCAGTGACCTGAACCACCCCGCGGTCGAACTCGCGATTACGCGTCGGTTTAAGTCCTTTCACACAAATACGCCCGATAACAGTCAAATAACTGCTTTTGAAGGCAATTATCCGGTGCTGAATAGCGAGGAAATTGGTGGTTTCGCTCTTGATCGGGCACTGGTGCTCGCCCTTATTCGGCAAGAAAGTGCTTTTAAAGCGCGGGCGAAATCGCGTGCTGGCGCCCGCGGCCTGATGCAGGTTATGCCGCGCACCGCTGCTTTCGTGACCGGTGATCGCAGTCTAGCGCGCCGGAGTGGCCGCGATCAGCTTCTCGATAGTGAGACCAATGTTGATATTGGCCAGCGTTATTTGAAGATGCTTCTCAGCAATGAATATTTCAGCGGTAATCTCATTTATGCTTTGGCAAGCTATAATGCTGGCCCTGGAAATCTGAAACGCTGGCGCCGCGAACTGGGGTCGCTGTCGGATCCATTGCTCTTTATTGAGAGCATTTCTTCACCCGAAACGCGCAAATACGTCCAGCGTGTGCTTGTTAATATGTGGGTCTACCGCTCGCGCCTCGGGCAAGAGCCTGTCGAGGTACGGCAGTTGGCAGGCGACAGCTGGCCGCATTACACATCACAAGACAGTGACGTCAAACAGGCAAAAAGCCGTTAAGCGAAATTTACTGAAACTGGCTGTCGATCTCTGACAAGTTTGCCGCCACAAGCGCTTGTTTTTGATCGTCAGACAAGGTGTCTCGGATCACTTGCTCGGCGGCCGTCACTGCGATGGAAGTTACAGCGAGGCGCACTTCCTTGACCATATTGGCTTCCGCACGAGCGATCTTATCTTCTGCCTGTTGCGTCCGCCGTTCTAGGCTGTCTTCCAATTTTTGCTTTGCTTCCGCAGCGAGCGCTTCGGCATTGGCGCGCGCATCGGCAACAATTTGTTCGGCTTGCTGCTCGGCTGCATTACGTTTTGCTTCGTATTCCGCCAGTAAAACTTCCGCGTCTTCGCGTAATTTTTTAGCTTGCTCGAGTTCCTTGCGGATTTGCTCGGCGCGGTCATCCAGAGCCGCAACCAACTTGCTGGGTAGCCGCAAATACAGAAATGCGGCAACGACAACGGCGAAGGCTAAGGCGACGAAAAAGGCTTCATCAAACATGTTGTAGCTCCCTAGTTCATTGCCCGCTCGAGCGCGGCGTCGGTCGCGGCCTGATCGGGCGTATGTCCCGATACCGCCGCCACAATGTCACCTATAATATCGGCAGCTGAGCTACGAATATTGCTCATCGCTTGATCGCGTGAGGCCTGCAAACGCTTTTCAGCCTCTGCCGCTTGCTCTGCGATACGCGCGTCAATAACCGCTTTCTGCTGATCCATCTCAGCCTGCATTTCAGCCCGCACCTCCTGCGCCAGCCGAACGGCATTGGCCCGCGCCGCAGTCAGAGCCTCATCATAGGCCTCGAGTGCAGCTTGCGCCTGGTCTCGGAGCCGCTCGGCGGCTTCGAGATCATCTTGCAAACGGTTCTGACGCGTGGACAGTGTTTTGCCAATGCGCGGTAGGATAACAAAGGTCAAGACAACAAGGAGCGAGACAAATGTTACCGCCAGCCAAAAAAGCTGGCCGCCAAAAATATTTGGGTCTAACTGGGGCATGAGCTGTTACCGATCCGATATATATCTTAGCTATCGTAACTAAATTAGAATACGAAAAGCAGGATAAGGGCGACGATCAGACCAAACAGGCCTGTCGCTTCGGCCAAGGCAAAGCCGAGAAGCAGGTTCGGGAACTGGCCCTGAGCTGCTGACGGATTGCGCAATGCGCCCGACAAGTAGTTACCAAAAATTGTACCGATACCGATACCTGCGCCGGCTAGGGCGACACAGGCAAGACCCGCACCGATTGCTTTACCGATAAGTTTTGCTGCTTCTGCTTCCATGGGTAAGACCTCCGTTTAGTCGTCTAAAACACGTTAAAAGTTAAGTTTAGTGATCCATATGTATCGCCTCATTGAGGTAGATACATGTTAAGATGGTGAAAACATAGGCCTGCAGCGCTGCGATCAACAGCTCCAGGCCAGTTAAAGCGATCATTAGCAGAAATGGCGCGACAGCCAAAGGCACAAGGCCTGCAGCTGACAAGCCGACAACAAATCCGCCAAAAATTTTCAGCATGGTATGACCCGCCATCATATTGCCGAACAAACGAACCGATAGGCTGATCGGGCGCGTCAGATAGGAAATCAATTCAATGACAACGAGCAAGGGAACCAATACGACTGGAATACCTGATGGCACGAACAGTTTTAGAAAGCCGATGCCGTGATACATGAAGCCCACCAGCGTAACCAGCAAAAAGATGACTGACGCCAGCGCGAAAGTAACGATCAAATGGCTGGTCACCGTGAAGGAATAAGGCAACATGCCGAGCAAGTTGCAAAACAGAATGAACATGAAAAGTGTGAAAATGAAGGGGAAGAACCGCATGCCTTCGGTGCCGACATTTTCTTTCACCATATTGGCCACGAATGTATACCCCAGCTCACCAAGGGACTGCAGACGCCCCGGCACAACCGAGGTAAAGCGCGACGCCAGCCCAAAAAACAGAGTAATCGAGGCGACCGCAATAACCATCCACAAAGATGCATTGGTAAACGACGTATCAATGCCGCCGATTGTTGGCAGATTATAGAGAGAATGCACCTCAAATTGGTGCATTGGATTCATAGCAGCACCGCCGTCCGCCTGACCCGTATCGCTCACTTGCGTCACTCCTCTTCTTTGCGTCCCATTTAGGACCCAGCGGCGTCGCCGCCCCCATCCATGGCTCCAGACTGTTTTAGGGTATTAACCGTCCTGATTGCATTCGCAATGCCCGCGGCAACGCCCAAAAAGAGCATGATCAGCAGAGCAACCGGTTTTGTCTCTAAAACCTTGTCAATCCACCAGCCAATAAAACCGCTTACGCCAATAGCCGCTATAATCTCAATCGTCAAGCGGTAGGCGAGCCCAACAAGGCCCGCTGAGGCATTTCGGCGCGGTTCTTGGGCCTTTTTTTGCCGCGCAGCGTCGAGACGACGCGATAATTCTTGCAAAGAATCAGGCTCTTCAGCCATAAAATGCACCCTCACCCCGTCGGCAAATCAGACCTATTGCCCCGCTTTTCGCCGCATCATTGCAGATCTGACAATATTTTTAACCGACGAAAAAAAATTAACCAGTTGATTTTATTAACCAATATCCCTTTGGTCGAAATCATCTTCGATAGCACCACCCGATTCTGCATAGCGTTCAGCTTGCGCGAGATCAACCGAAATCAGTGAGCTCACACCCTGCTCCTGCATGGTCACGCCGAACAGACGATCGACGCGCGCCATGGTCAAGGCGTGGTGAGTTATCAACAGAAAGCGCGTCTTGGTTTCGTCGGCAATTTCGCGAATCATCTGACAGAAACGCTCCACATTTGCATCATCGAGCGGTGCATCGACCTCGTCGAGCACGCAAATCGGAGAAGGATTGGTCAAAAACACGGCAAAAATCATCGCCATGGCCGTCAGCGCCTGCTCACCACCCGACAGCAAAGACATCATTTGCGGTTTTTTACCGGGCGGATGCGCAATAATTTCAAGCCCTGCCTCGAGCGGGTCATCGGACTCCGTCAACTCTAACCGCGCCGTACCGCCGCCAAATAATTGCGTAAACAAGCGCTGAAAATGCGTGTTCACGGACTCGAACGCCGCCAGCAAGCGCTCCCGCCCCTCACGGTTCAATTGCCCGATGCCATAGCGCAATTTATTAATGGCTTGTCCTAAATCGTCTCGCTCGGTCCGCATTTCGCTAAGCTGAGCTTCAATTTCATCTGCTTCACTATCGGCCTGCAGATTGACCCCCCCCAAGCCTTCCCGTTCGCGTCGGAATTTTTCCAGTCGCGCTTCAATATCCGAGATTTCAGGTAGGGGCTTATCATCTTCATGATCGGCCAGAGCTAACACTTTGTCAGGTTCGACTTGCAAAACCTCACGGATTTTACGACCAATCTCTTCCTCGCGCTGCTTAGCGTTTTCACGATTGGCTTCTTGCCGCGCCAGCGCTTCGCGCACCTCACTTAATGCCGTTTGAATTGCGCGCGCTTCGCGATCTGCGGCAGCCAAGCTGGTCTCTGCCTCAGCCAAAGTATCGGCTTTGGTTTTGCGGTCTAATTCAGCAGTTTGAATGAGCTCGATCAGGCTCGCTTTCCGTGCCTCGATTTGCTCTGGCTCCCCCGCAACACGATCGAGATCGGCACGCACCATATTGAGGCGTTCCCCGAGCGCATCGACTTGCGCAACAGCCGCTTGGTGACGGCCCTGCCAAGAGGTAAAGTCCGCCTGCAATTTTTCTAGACGCGCCTCGCGCAATTGCCGCTGGCTACGAAGCTGATCAAATGCTGTGCGCGCCTCGCTGGCCGCCACCCGCGCTTCTGCCACGTGCTGCCGCAACTGCTGCGATTTTTCTTGCATAGCCTGTTCATTGGGCAAGCCCGCCATTTCGGCTTCAGCTCTGTCATGCGCCGCCGTCTGCTCGGCCATATCATTTTGGATCGCCTCGAGAGCCTCCGCAATAGCGGCGCTACGAGCCTGGAAGTCTTCGCGCTGGCGGGTATCCTCACTCAATTCATCGCGAATTTTACCGAGCAAGTCGCGGGCCTCATCAACCGCGATGCGCCCTGCGGCCTCGCGATCAAGATAATCACGGTGTTCTTGTTTAAGATCGGCAAGTTCGGCCTCTTGGCGTTGCAAATCTGCTTCAGCGCGTTTCAGCTCTTCGCCAATTTCTTTCAAGCGGTTGCGTTGCGCGAGCCGTTGCGCTGCCGCTGTCGGTGCTTCAGCGGCGGCGCAATATCCATCCCAACGCCACAAATCGCCATCGATAGAAACCAGCCTCTGTCCCAGAGCCAATTGCTTTTGCAATTCTTTGGCCTGCGCCTTATCGCGCACCACGCCGACTTGCGTCAGGCGACGCTCAAGCGAGTTAACGCCGCTCACGAAGTCGCTCAAAGGTGTCACTCCAGCTGGCAATGCGGCACGCACTTCAAGCGGTGGCAAACTCCGCCAATGGGCGGGGGCTGTCTCATCCGAAGAGGCAATTAGGTCGTCGCCCAAGGCAGCACCCAGTGCCATCTCGTAACCGGCCTCAACCGCTAGCGCATCAACGATGGAGGGATAGTTGGCACCGTCAGGGCGGGCAAACAGGGCTGACAACGCCGCCCGTTCGCCGATCAAACGCTCGGCCAGAGCACGCGCCGCCTTAAGCGGCGCCTCGCCCGCCTCGACCTTGTTCTCGGCATCTTGAACGGCACCATGTACCTCATGCAGCATTTGCGTTAGGCGCGCCAAATTCTCTTCTGCCGCTTGCTTTCGGGCGAATAGCTCTGAATGCATATCTTCAGGCGGGCAGCTCTGTTTCAAATTTTGTTGCTGCGCTTGCCGCTCTTGCGCTTGGGCTTGTAAGCGCTCAAGACGCAAGCGGGCGATTTCAATTTCTTGCGTCAAAGCCTGTTGCCGCGCTGCGCGATCTGCTACCGCGCGTGTTTGCGTATCAAGCTCAGCTTCCAGCGTTTCCAGGGCGGCCGCTTTCTCAGCTAAATTATTTTGCGCATCGGCCTCCACTTGCGCCGCGTCCTGACTGTTCTCAGATTCGAGCAGTTTGATTTCTTCAGCTATCGCAGCGGTTTGCGTACTAGCGTCATTGACCTGCAATTGCTCGCGTGCCTGATCAGCTTGCAAATCAGCGCATTGGCGCTGCAACCGTTCGATCATCTCGCGAGCGCGACGTTCCTCGGCATCCAGATTTTCGCGCTCGATCGTCAGGCGACGAAGGGCAGCTGCTGAAGCAGCTTCCGCTTCGCGCAACGGCGTAAGGCTTGCTTGTAATTCGCTTTGCACGGTGCTGGCGCGTGCGGCAGCCTGGGTTTTGTCTTGCACATCGGTTTTGATGGTTTGCAAAGCCGTTTCAATTTCGGCGAGCTGTGTCACAATCATATGCCACTGCACATGAAAGACCAGCGCTTCGGTTTGACGAATTTGCCCAGACAGGGCGCGATAACGGGTCGCTTGACGTGCTTGACGGCGAAGCGCACGCAATTGGCTTTCCATTTGCCCCATGGTTTCGTCGAGCTTTTCGAGATTGGTCTCGGCCGCGCGCAAGCGCAATTCAGCTTCGTGGCGGCGCGAATGTAGCCCTGAAATACCAGCTGCTTCTTCCAATATACGCCGACGCGATTCAGGCTTGGAGTTGATCAGCTCGCCAATTTGTCCCTGCTTGACCAGCGCCGTCGATCGGGCGCCTGTCGAGGCGTCGGCAAATAGAAGCTGGACATCCTTAGCGCGCACATCGCGCCCGTTGATCCGATAGGCCGAACCAGCGTCGCGTTCAATGCGCCGAATGATTTCGAGCAGCTCTTCATCATTATATTCAGATGGCGCCGAATGATCGTTGTTCTCTAAATACAGGGCCACCTCGGCATTATTGCGCGAGGGACGGCTGGTGGTGCCAGAGAAGATGACATCTTCCATACCAGCGCCACGCATGGACTTATAGGAGGTCTCGCCCATCACCCACCGCAGAGCTTCGAGCAAGTTTGACTTCCCGCATCCATTAGGCCCAACAACGCCCGTAAGCCCGGGAAGAATATCAAGATCTACAGGATCGACGAAGGATTTAAAACCAGAGAGCCGAAGGCGCGAAAACTGCATTGCTATTATCCTTTACTCGCTGGGGACATATTTATTGATAACGTCCCGAAAAGCGTCGACGCTTTGATTGCCTTCAATGCGATCACCTCGGACAAAAAATGTCGGTGTCGATTGCACCTTTTGAACTTCATGGGCGGCTTTTTGGATCTCTCGAATGCCATTGAAAATAGTTTCATCTTTGAGGCAAACACGAAAATCCATCTCCGAAAGACCCGCAAACCGCGCTAATTTTTCGAGCTCCTTAATCGGCTCAGAACTCATCAACCACACAGATTGACGCTCAAATAACATGGTCAAGAAATTCAGCCGCATTTCGGGTGCCACGCAATAGACCAACATGGAGCCCGCGGTTGCGACACCATCGAAAGGAAACGGCCGCAAATATAGTTTTAGCTTCCCCGTGTCGATATATTCCTTTTTCAGGATCGGCAGGGTTTCATTGTGAAACGCGCCACAATGCGGGCACGTCAGCGAGGCATATTCGATCATGGTCACTGGCGCATTCGGATCGCCCAAAACAATCTCATCGAGCGCCTGTGGTGATGACGGTGCATCGCTGGTTTGCTCTTGCGAGGGAGATGACTTGTCTTCGGCATCAAAAACAGCCTCAGCTTGTGGTGCCGCGCCGGAAGCTTCAACTTCGGCTGGTGCCGCAGCGGGTAAGCCGCCGCGATAGACGTAAAGGCCGCCAGCAATTGCGACTAAAACAGCCAAGGCCAAAATAACGAGACGTGATTTGCTTTCCATCGTGAACTTTACTCTTCTCTGCGCGAACCCCTAACGAGGTCGAATCGTCTGCTTTAGCGATTATACCTGTGTTGGAGACGCGACGCTGACTGAATCCACGATCTGCAAGGAAGCTTGTGGAAAACTATCTTCGCTCCATGACCGCCGATTCGTCCTTAGCGCTCCTAATTTTCATCGGATTTTGCAGCTCGGTGCAATATGCGGCCGCCCAGCCGCGCCAAGGCATCGCGCAAATTCCCGCGCGGAAAATCTTCCAAAGCCGCATCTGCGCGTTGCGTTAAAGGGCGTAATTCCGATGGCCTCGGATAGACACCATGAAAGGAGCGTGGCAAGGGGCCTTGAATGATCTGCAATCGCGTGACCGTGGCTGGACCATAATATTGGTTGATGCGATCGAGAATTTGCGGCGACAAATGTTGAATTTCTAAGGCCATTGCGCCATCAACCCGCACCACGAGAACCGTCTCATTCTCAGACCGCCGCACCAGTCTTTCTGGCATCGTCATGGTTGCCAGCTGGCGACCCACAATCACCGGCCAATGATCCATAATTTGTACATCGCGAAAACCGCGTCGTTTAAATGCTGGACCCGTGAGGCGGCCGATAAGACTACCAAGGTAATGGCTTTTGGCTTGCGAGCTATAGGGTTTTTGGTTCATGGTCTGATCCGCTAGGAGTAAGTCTATATGAAGCGGTCGGCGGAAGCGAGGGGAAAAGACGCACAGCGCATCGGGCGCGATGTCCTGGCTTGGTACGACATCCATGCTCGCGATTTACCATGGCGTATACGCGACGATCGCACCCCCAATCCCTATCATGTCTGGTTATCAGAAATCATGTTGCAACAGACAACAGTGGCCGCCGTTATTCCTTATTTTCGCGACTTTCTGCATCGCTGGCCAAGCATATCGGATCTGGCGAGGGCACCTGACGACGCCGTGATGGCGGCATGGGCGGGGCTTGGTTATTATGCGCGGGCGCGCAATTTGCTGGCCTGTGCCCGGGTTGTCGAGCGCGACCATGGCGGTCAGTTCCCGCGAGAAGAGGCAGCACTCAGAAATTTGCCGGGCATTGGCCCTTACACTGCGGCCGCCATCGCAGCGATTGCTTTTAATCAGCCAAGCGCTCCTATCGATGGAAATATTGAACGCGTGATGTCGCGCCTGTTTCGATTGACAACGCCCCTGCCGCATCTCAAGGCCGAAGTTCATACAACCCTGTCGCCGCTGGTGCCGCATCACCGACCTGGTGACTTCGCTCAAGCCCTGATGGATCTCGGGGCCACGATTTGCACACCAAAAGCGCCGTCATGCGTCGCCTGTCCGTTAGCCGCTTATTGTGCGGGCCGTGATATTGCCGCGACCTTACCGCGACGTTCACCAAAGGCTGAAAAGCCGCTACGGCGGGGCGAAGTCTTGTGGATTTATGATCGGCGCGGCCGTGTTTTAATGCGGCGGAGACCGAAATCTGGGCTGTTGGGCGGTATGTTAGAATTCCCGTCCCATGGTTGGGATCCGAAAAACAACAGCGAAAGGCGGCAATTCGCTATCGATAGGTGGCAAACAATACCGGGCAGCGTGAAACATGTCTTCACGCATTTTGAATTGCATTTAACGGTAGCCGTGGCCCATGGCTCAGCACGGTTGCGCCACGACTTACCAGGCGCGGAGGATTATGTCTGGCTGAGCCCGACCGAGATGGAGCGCGAGGCTTTACCCAGTGTGATGCGCAAAATTGCCCACCATGTCGAGCATCATCTGGCGCGCTAGCTCTATGATTTAGACTTCCGATCGAGGCGGAGCTGGTGGCGTAATTGATCGATTGGCACCAGATTTTGACCATCGGCAACATGCCAGAAGGTCCAGCCATTGCAGCTCTGGGCGCCCTGCAGACGGGCACCAACTTGATGGATCGAGCCGGTGACCGTGGTTGCGGCCGAACCGGTTTTGAGACTGCCATCGGCGCGCACGCGCGCTTGATAGCGGCGCGCTGGACCAAAAAGTTGGGTACCAGGTCTAATCATGCCACTCTCAACCAGCGAGCCGAAAGGAATGCGTGCCTCTTGTCTCGCCCGACGCGAGATATCAGTATCCTCTGGCGCGAGCGGTGTGACGGCCTCAATGCGTTTGCGAGCCACATCAACATAGCTGGCGTCAGCATCCATACCAACGAAATGGCGCCGCAAATATTTTGCCACCGCGCCGGTCGTGCCAGACCCAAAAAACGGATCCAAAATTAGATCGTCGGCATCGGTGCTGGAGAGAATAACACGATGCAATAAGGCCTCAGGTTTTTGCGTGGAATGAAGTTTTTTACCATTTTCATCGCGAAGCCGCTCTTGGCCACCGCAGATCGGCAACTCCCAGTCTGACCGCATTTGCAAATCCTCGTTCAAGGATTTCATGGCCTGATAGTTAAACTTATAACCGCTGGCATTCTCATCGCGGGCCGCCCAGATCAGTGTTTCATGCGCATTGGTGAACCGGGTGCCACGGAAATTTGGCATTGGATTGGATTTACGCCACACAATGTCATTTAAAATCCAAAACCCGAGATCCTGCATCATGGCCCCGAGCCGAAAGATATTATGGTAGCTGCCGATCACCCAGATTGTCCCGCGCGGCTGCAACAGGCGCCGCGCTTCGCTCAACCATGCTCGCGAAAAATCATCATACGCCGCGAAGCTATCGAATTGATCCCAAGCGTCATCGACAGCATCAACCCGGCTTTCATCGGGTCGGTTTAAGGCGCCGCGGAGTTGCAGATTATAGGGAGGGTCGGCAAAAATCATATCGAAGCAGGCGTCCGGTAACGTCCGCATCAAATCGATGTTATTGCCGTGCAGAACCTGATTGCGCAAATGCGCTGGAAACGCGGTCTTTGAGGTTTTCGAATTGGTCATGCCCGACCATGAGTCATTTCCGATTCGCCGTCAATAAGGCTGTGAATCCAATACTTTACATTTCCCCAGTTTTATCCACAGGCAATGCTACGAGGTCTCTAATAGGTTTAAAACTCCGCCGATGGTGAAGGCAAGGCCCGTGCGCGGCCAAGCCTTTTTGGTGCGAGGGCGTGCCATAGCCCTTATTCTGCTGCCAGTCATAATCGGGGAACGCCACCGCCAGTTCGTCCATCACTTGGTCGCGGTATTGCTTTGCGATAATGGATGCCGCCGCTATCGAGACAACTTTCGCATCGCCACCGATGACCGGCTTACAAATTATAGCCGTATCCCGCATATCCGGAATTTTATTGCCATCGATCAGGGCAGCTTCGGCACCAATGGCGAGCAACGCACGCCGCATCGCCAACAGGCTCGCCTGCAAAATATTTAGACGATCGATTTCCTCTACGCTCGCCTGCCCGACGCCGACGCGACAAGTTTGATAGATCTGCGCCGCCAAGTCGGCACGCCGCTTCGGCGATAGCTTCTTACTGTCGTTAAGACCGAGGATTGTGTTACCCGACGGCATGATAACCGCAGCCGCAACAACTGGACCACACCATGCTCCGCGGCCTGCTTCATCAACCCCCGCAACATCGCACTGAGGCCAACCGAGTTGACGCTCCCAAGCTAAATCAAAAACGTCATTGCGCGGCTGAGGCAAAATGCTGTGCCCGATACCGCAAGACGGGCTGGCGTGCGGCGAGGGTTTCATCCAAACGGCGACGCGGCGCAAAAAGCGGCGCAGATTTGAACCGCTCAACATGACCTGCTTTGGCTGAGGCAACGAGATTGCGTAACGTCTCTACAAACTTATCCAATGATTGCTTGCTTTCCGTCTCCGTTGGTTCGATTAGCATGGCGCCATGGACGACCAAGGGGAAATACATGGTCATCGGATGATATCCCTCATCGATCATTGCTTTGGCAAAATCGAGCGTATCGATACCCGTGCCTTTCAAGAAGCGATCGTCAAACAAAGCTTCATGCATGCAAGGCCCTTCAAAGGACGCCGTCATCACATCCGACAGGCTGGCCATAATATAATTAGCGTTCAAGACGGCGTCTTCTGCCACTTGCCGAAGGCCATCGCTGCCATGGCTCAACATGTAGCTCAGGGCACGAACAAACATCCCCATTTGCCCATGGAAGGCCACCATGCGACCGAAACTCTCTGGCGCCTCATCGCAATGCTCCAGCAGAACGAGATCCTCTCCCCGCTGTTCGACACGCGGTAAAGGCGCATAATTGGCCAGACGCTCCGACAAAACGGTTGGGCCAGAGCCGGGTCCGCCGCCGCCATGCGGCGTCGAGAATGTCTTGTGCAGATTAATATGCATAGCATCAACCCCAAGATCACCCGGGCGTACGCGACCAACAATGGCGTTAAAATTTGCCCCATCGCAATAAAAATAACCGCCCGCTGCGTGCACTGCATCGGCAATCGCAATGATGTCGCGCTCAAACAAACCGCAGGTGTTGGGGTTGGTCAGCATGATCGCGGCAACATCATTCCCGAGCTTGGCTTCAAGCGCCGACAGATCAACGCGGCCATCGCTTTGCGCTGGAATTTCATCAACCACAAAACCGAGAAGGGCGGCGGTCGCGGGGTTGGTGCCGTGGGCCGATTCTGGCACCAATACACGAACCCGCGTGTCTAGCTCACCACGCGCTTCAATAGCGGCTCGAATGGCCATCATACCGCACAGCTCGCCATGCGCACCGGCTTTAGGCGACAGAGCAACACAAGGCATCGCCGTTAATGTCATCAGCCAATGTGATAGCTCTTGCATCAAGGCAAGCGCCCCCTGCACCGTCGATTGCGGTTGTAGAGGGTGGATATCTGAAAAGCCTGGCAGGCGTGCCATTTTTTCATTCAACCGCGGATTATGCTTCATGGTGCACGATCCCAAGGGATATAAATTCGCATCGATGCTGTGATTTTTCTGGCTCAAACGCACAAAATGGCGCATGGCCTCTGGTTCAGACAGCCCAGGTAGATCAACGCTTTGACGCTGCAGACCATTAAGTTGATAGGCGCCACCCGCGAGCGGTTCGAGATCAACGCCCGTACGATCCTGCGCGCCAATTTCAAAGATCAAATCTTCTTCGAGTTGCAGGCCACGGTGACCACTAAAGCTACTCACATCTGTCATGCCACATGCTCCTTCAAAGCCTCGACCAGTTGGTCCATGTCTTCAGCCGTCGTCGTTTCAGTTACCGCCAGCAATAGACAATTATCCATTTCGCTATCGGGTAATAAGCGGGCGACGGGAATTCCAGCCAAAATTTTCTGCCCCGCCAGCGCATCGACGACCGGCGCCGCGGCCTTTGGCAAGGCAATTGTGATTTCGTTGAAATAAGCCTGGTTGAGCGGCGACAGACCGATCGCTGATAATTTCCCAACCAGTTGCAACATACGTTCATGATTGAGAGCAGCGAGATGTGCCAGACCTGCACCACCGAGCAATGTCATGTGAACGGTGAAGGCCAGCGCGCACAAACCCGAATTGGTACAAATATTCGAGGTTGCTTTATCACGGCGGATATGTTGCTCGCGCGTTGACAGGGTCAGGACGAAGCCGCGTTTACCATCGGCATCAACGGTTTCACCGCATAACCGGCCCGGCATTTGGCGCAGATATTTTTGCCGCGTTGCAAACAGACCAACGTAAGGACCGCCAAAGTTCAACCCATTGCCGATGGATTGACCCTCGCCGGCAACAATATCAGCGCCCATATCACCAGGAGCGCGCAACAAGCCAAGTGAGACCGCTTCGGTCACAATCACCACCAGTAAGGCGTTTTGTGCGTGCACGCGCTCGGCAAGTGCTGTGAAGTCTTGCACCGATCCGAAGAAGTCAGGGTACTGAACAACCACACACGAGGTCTCGGAATCGAGCATATCGCCCAGCCCTTCTTCGCCCGCGACGGAGGGCGAGGGACCTGCCACATCAAAACCACCCATTTCGGATATATTGTTGATGACATCGCGATAATGCGGGTGTAGCCGTCCTGAAATGACGGCTTTCTTCTTCTTGGTTACGCGATGGGCCATCAAAACGGCTTCCGCGGCGGCGGTCGAGCCGTCATACATGGATGCATTGGCAACATCCATGCCCGTCAACTCCGCCACTTGCGTTTGAAATTCAAACAGATACTGCAATGTGCCTTGCGTGATCTCTGGCTGGTAGGGCGTATAGGAGGTCAAAAACTCTGAGCGCTGGATAATGTGATCAACCGTCGCCGGAACATGGTGACGATAAGCGCCGCCGCCGCAGAAAAATGCGGCTTCACCCGCCGTCATGTTGCGGCCCGCCAGCTGGCGCATATAGCGATCAACCGCCAGCTCGCTCTGATGGTGCGGCAAGTCAACCGGGTTGGATAAACGGGCTGCTTCTGGCACATCCTTAAACAGCGCGTCAACGCTAGCGACACCTATGCGCGCCAGCATGGCCTGCCGATCGTCAGAGGTAAGAGGTAGATAACGCATTATGATAGCTCCGCGACATAAGCGAGATAAGCCTCTTGATCCATCAGATCATCCAACTCACTCGCATCACTTAGTTTCAATTTAAAAAACCAACCGGTATTTTCGGGGTCCTGGTTAACAAGATCGGGTGCTTCAGCAAGAGCGTCATTACCAGAAATGACCTCGCCCGAAACAGGGGCATAAACTTCGCTCGCAGCTTTCACGCTCTCGACAACAGCTGCCTCATCGCCCTTCCCAACCGATTTCCCAGATTCCGGCACTTCGACAAAAACCACATCGCCGAGCTGTTCTTGGGCAAAATTTGTAATGCCAACAGTTGCTTCATCACCATTAATGCTGATCCATTCATGGTCCTTGGTATATTTAACATTGCTCATTATTGGTTGCCTCTCTCACTCTTGCTGTTGCACTTATTTCGTCGACACATAGCGGTGCGGCACAAAGGGAAGTGCCACAATCGTCGCAGACTGTGCTTTACCTCTAATCATCAAATCTATTTCAGTCCCAAGCGACGAAAAATCGCTGGCGACAAAGCCCATGGCGATCGGTGCTGACAGGCTGGGGCCAAAACCGCCACTGGTAATCCGCCCAATCTCATTGCCATGCTTGTCGCAAATTATGGTGCCCTCGCGCGCTGGCGCTCGTCCATCGGGTTTAATCCCGACCCGTAAGCGGGTAGGCGCAGAAGCGCAAATAGCAGCAGCCCCCGGAAAATCCGCGGCCTCACGACGGCGCCGCGGGATCGTCCACATTAAATCTGCTTCGTTCGGCGTTGTTGTCGTATCGATGTCGTGGCCATAGAGGCATAAGCCGGCTTCCAGCCGCAGGCTATCGCGCGCGCCCAGACCACAAAGGCCAACCGCCTCGTGCGCCAAAAGCGCCTCGGCAAAGGCCTCGGCAGCGGCATTTGGTATAGAAATTTCAAATCCGTCTTCACCCGTATATCCGCATCGCGATATTAAAATATCCTGCCCATCCCAAGCTGCTGGCAATGCCGCCATAAAGGGCATGTGAGCGCACTCTGGAACCAGCTGCGACAAAACATCGGCCGCAGCCGGGCCTTGCAGAGCCAGTAAGGCGCGATCTTGAATGACGATCTCGGCGCGCCCGTTCAGCGCTTGCGCGATATGTGCAAAATCGGCTTCTTTGCAGGCTGCGTTGACCACCAGCCAGAGATCATGCCCCCAGCGCGTGACCATGAGATCATCCAGAATACCGCCCGCCTCATTGGTGAATACAGTATAGCGAATGCGTAAATCGCCGAGGCTGGTGACGCCACCCGGCACCAGCTCTTCAAACAGCGCGGCAATATCACTCTCACCAAGGCCAACCAAACGCGCTTGGCCCATATGTGAGACATCAAACAGCCCCGCCTTGGCGCGACAATGTAGATGCTCGCTCATAACCCCATCGGCATATTGGACAGGCAACCAATAACCGGCAAAGTCGACCATTTTGCCGCCATGGCGTTCGTGAAAGCCTGCTAAAGCCGTTTTCAGCGGCGGCGCCGTCGAGGCTTGATCGTGCGGGGTTTGGCCCATTTCTCACGGTCTCCAACAATAGGTTCGGTCAATGCCAGCCGTTAAGCTGCCATATGCCCCCCTCTGTCGCATGAACCTGAGAGATTTCGTGCGGCGATGTATATAACCCGCACTTACGCCTTCGGTGAGGAAGCGATGCTTCCTGCTTTCCAGAGTTGCAAGTCCGACCGGTCCTTTTGCCTGAGAGTTTCCGAGGGCGGTTGCTCCTTCGGCCCCGCT
>JAYODZ010000092.1:0-7428 GCA_038106515.1 Rhodobiaceae bacterium | reverse complement strand
ACATAAAGGTATGCGTAAAATCGAGATTTACACGACGCCGATCTGCCCTTATTGCCATGCCGCTAAGCGTTTGCTGGATGAAAAGCAGGCGTTCTATACAGAGATAAATGTCGCCATGGATAGTGCCGCCCGTGCAACCATGATCGAGCGCGCCCAAGGCCGCCACACCGTACCGCAAATTTTTATCGACGGGCAGCATATTGGTGGCTGTGATGACCTTTATGCGCTCGACGCAAAAGGCGATTTAACAGCGCTTCTCGGCCAATCTTAAAGCGTGCTGATAAAGCGGTGATAAAACCTCACCGCATCAACCAAATCTTCAATCTTAACCCGCTCATTGGTGCCATGAATGCGCCCCAAATCACCAGACTGCGCCCTAAACCAGGTAAATCTGTAATGATTAGACGTAATTTCCCGGTAATGACGCGTATCTGTCGCAGCCACCAACAGGCGCGGCGCAATCGCGATCTCAGCAGGTGCGGCCGTGTCACGAATGGCTTGTGTCAGATGCGACCAACCAAAACCCTCGAGCGGTGAGTTTGGCGACGGCGCCATGCCAACCTGCCCCGCCTCTGAGAAGCTGACAGTAATACGAGGATCATTGATCACGTCTTCGACCCTTTGTTTCACCGTCTCCGGTGTTTCGCCTGGGAAAATTCGGAAATTTACTAAGGCCGTAGCTGTAATCGGCAACACATTGGTTTTGACGCCGCCATTAATAACCGTTACGGCCGTGGTCGTGCGCATACCAGCGAGGGCTTGCGGGTCATTGGCAAACATCCGCATGACCAAGGGCTTAAATAGCCATAGGTTTTTCATAATCAGCCGCTGCCCAAGCGGCAGATCATCGGCGATCGATACAAGAAAATCTTCCGTATGCTTAAAATTTGACGGAAATTGATTACTCTCAAGCTTGATAATGGCTTGTGCCAGCGTTCCAATCGACGAGTTTGAGGTCGGCATCGACGAATGCCCCCCCGTACCCCGCGCCAAAAGCTCTAGGGTCACAATCCCCTTCTCAGCCGGTGCGATAACGGCAAGGCTTTTATTCATCCCCGGCACTGCGCCCTCGACAATAGCGCCGCCCTCATCAATCAAAAACTCTGGCTGCACGCCGCGGGCTTGCAAGAGCTTGCCAATTTCACGGGCGCCATCGAGACCGCCTTGTTCTTCATCATGACCAAAAGCCAAATAAATATCGCGTTGTGGCTGCAATCCGCTTTCAATCATCATCTCAATGGCCTGCAAGCTGGCAATCACATTAATTTTATCATCGAGCGTCCCGCGCCCCCAAATATAGGTCCCGTCATTAACCCCAGCAAAGGGCGGATGCTCCCACTCAGTCTGCGTACCAGGAACAACGGGGACCACATCCATATGCCCCAGCAACAAGACCGGCTTTAAGTCACCACCAGCGCTACCGCGCCAGTGAAACAGGAGACTATGGTTATTGACCGTCTCGACCGACAGTGTCCGGTAAACAGCCGGATAGCTCTGCCGTAAGAAAGCGTGAAAATTTTGTAAGGCACCGACAGAGGTTGGTTTATCCCGGCCAAAGGAAATCGTCTCGTGCTGCACGGCTTGGCTCATCAGGGATGCGATAGCTTGCCGCGACACATCCAAAATATAGACCTCGCTCGCAATTTCCTCGGCATCCTTAGAGGATGACAATCCCCGCACCAAAACAACCGCAACGAGGACGATAAGCCCAATAGCAAGTATTTTTAAACCACGCTTCAACATCAAATATCCCCCAAAAGCAAATCGATTGTTAGCGCCCCAGATCTATGGAGGCCTGCCGATCGACACAGAGTATCAGCCCCATGGCGATCGAAAAAGTTAAAAGCGATGTTCCGCCATAAGAGACAAACGGCAATGGAACGCCCACGACAGGCGCAAGCCCCATCACCATCGCTAAATTGACGAAGAAATAGAGAAATAGACTAACCCCGAAACCGGCGACCAGCAGGCGACCAAAATGGGTTTTTAATTCGCGGGCAATGAAAAATAAGCTGATGAGCAAAGCGATAAACAGACCGATCAAAAGTAAGCTTCCAACAAAGCCCGTTTCCTCGGCGAAAATCGTGAAAATAAAATCTGTGTGCTTTTCGGGTAAAAAGTTTAATCGGCTCTGCGTGCCATCGCCAAGACCTTTACCCATCAGGCCACCCGAGCCGATACCAATTTTAGATTGGATAATGTGATAACCTGCGCCCAACGGGTCGCGTTCTGGGTCAAAAAAGGTCAAAATTCGGTTCTGCTGATAATTCTGCAAGCGCGTCCAGACAATCGGCAAGCTCGCCGCCAAGCCGATTCCTGCCAACATGAAATACCGCACACTCAAACCCGCAAGAAACAAAATGGAAAAACCAATGACCACCAGCAAAATCGCGGTTCCGAGATCAGGTTGGCGAAACACCAAAAACGCTGGTGCGCAGATGATAATCAACGGAACGATGATATGCCGTAGCCGCGATACGTCATAGGCCTCAATTCCCTGATAATAGCGCGCCAGAGCCAAGACGATCCCGATACGCATTAATTCGGACGGCTGAAATTTTACAACACCAAGATCAAGCCAGCGTTGCGCCCCCATGTTGATACTGCCCATCACCTCGACCGCCACCAGCGCCAAGGCCAAAGCCGCATAGACAACATAGGCGCCGCGATAAACCGTACGTAGAGACAGATTGGCAATCAGGATCATCACCCCGACAGCGACAACCAGCCTTAAAATATGGCGCCACGCCCAGGGACCAAAGCTCTCGCCGGCAACCGAATATTGCGCCACGACGCCGACCAAACCAATCGCGAGGAATAGTCCAATAACCGTCCAATTCACGCCCAAAATACGATCTTGCCAACTTGTCGTCCGCGCTGAATAAAAAGACATTAGCTCTGCTCCATCTTGGTCTCTAATTGCGTTTCGATAACCAATTTACGAGCTAAAGCGGTTTTCATAACCCGCGACGACATGGGGGCTGCGACCGAGGATCCTCCACCGCCATGCTCGACGACAGTCGCAACGACAAAACGCGGATTGTCGAGCGGCGCATAACCGATAAACAAAGCGTGATCACGCAGAGCCCAGGGCAAATCTTCGTTTTTAACAACGCCCTCTTCGCGCTCCTCTTTGCTAATACGGCGCACCTGAACAGTTCCCGTTTTGCCCGCCATTTTCATACCAGCGACATTAATACTGGAGCGGACAGCCGTTCCTCGCCGATCATTCACCACGTCGATCATGCCACTTTGCACCAAGGTCATGTGCTCGGGGTTCAAACCAAGCTCCTGGCTCTGGCTGCTTTCTACGCCCATTACGGTTCGAGGCTTGGGAAGATGCGTGCCATTGGCCAGAGCAGCCGTCATCGCGGCCAGCTGGATCGGTGTTGTGAGAATATAGCCCTGTCCAATGCCCGTAATCACCGTTTCGCCCGGCTGCCAGCCGACGGCATAATTCGCCCGCTTCCAATCGCGGTCGGGCATGACACCGGTTTTCTCACCCGGTACCTCGACACCCGTTTTACGCCCCAATCCAAACCGGCGCGCCATAGCGCTAATTGCGTCAATGCCAGTTTTGAGAGCCAGATCATAAAAGAATACGTCACAGGATCGCGCGATGGCCTTATTAAACCCGACAACACCATGGCCGTCTTTTTCCCAACAGTGGAAATCCTGCCCGCCGAAATGATAGACGCCCGTGCAGTCGATCTCATGTTCACGTGACACCACGCCGGCATCGAGAGCCGCCAAAGCAACAATCATTTTAAAGGTCGAGCCAGGCGCATATTGACCTGTCAGGGCTTTGTTCATGAGCGGCTTATGGTCGTCTTGCAATAATTCATTCCAGCTTTGCTCATCAATCCCCACTGACATGAGGTTCGGATCAAAACCGGGCGTCGATGCCAGCGCATAGATATCGCCGCTTTGCGCATCCATGACGACAATACTACCGCTATTATCGCCGAGCGCCGCCGTCGCTGTTTTCTGGATTTCCGCATCAATCGCGAGGCGCAGGTCTTCGCCTGGATTTCCGTCGCGGCGTTCCAACTCACGGACGATGCGACCTAAGGCGTTAACCTCGACACGTCTGTTTCCTGCCTCGCCTTTGAGATTATCTTCAAACGCCAACTCTAATCCAGCTCGGCCCTTAAAATATGTACTTTGGGCGCGCCCCTCGCGATTGCGCGAGGATCCGACATAGCCAATAACATGTGCCGCGTGTTCAGCCAGCCCATAACTCCGCTTTTCGCCAACAAAAGCTTGCACGCCAGGCAAGAATGGTAGGTTCAAATTTACCTTGGCGAAAGCCTCCCAACTCACATTATCGGCAATTGTGAAGGGAAGAAATTTCGGGGCTTTCGAAATCAGCTTGCGCGTTTGCAAACGATATTGATCTGAAAATGCCAAAATTGATTGCATATGCTGCAGAACCCGATCGATATCTTCGACTTGCTCCGGGATCATCGAAATCATAAAATTTTGATCATTACTGGCGAGCTCGACCCCAAAGCGATCAATAATCCGTCCACGCGAAACCGCAAGTGGCTCATAATTCACCCGATTATCTTCTGCCAAGGTGGCGTATTTATCAGCCTGGGCTAATTGTAAATATTGCAACCGCCCAACGAGAACGCCCGTCAAAGCCAATTGACCCGCTCCCATAATAAGAGCGCGACGGGAAAAAACCTCTGCTCTACTCTCTTTCCGCCTTTTCATCGCTGCAATCTCGTTTCGCGCTTCATTATCGCCGCATGGGCGATGATAGCCCCAGCGGAATGATATAGCTCAAAAAAACAACCGCTAAGGGCACGATCGCCTCGGTGATCAAAAACGATCCGATCAATGCTTCATAATCAACCGTCTCCGAGACGACGGATGCCAGCGCCAGCATCATCGCGTAAGCCAAAAGTACAGAAAAAAATACGATAAAAAACAGCGCCGATTTCGGGGCTTGGCTGACGATTTGCGCTTGGCTACGGACGAGGCCAAAAAACAACAAAAAAACAAGCGGCCAAAACCCGAACGCGGCTCCTGTCAGCGCATCTTGAAAGAAACCAAGCGATAAAACCACAGCGGCCGTGAAATTATGCTCGCTACGCGCCGACCAAAGAAACAGAAACAAAAAATATAAACCGATTTCCACGCTGCCAAAGCTACCTGTGGTTACTTTCCCGGCTACGAGAGAGACAAAAAACAAAATCGCCAGGATCAGATTTAACGCACTAAAGTCTCTTACGTCCATGCCACTGTCCAATCAGTTCGCCATCATGTCTGGAGAGACATTCGTTTCAACTGGGGGTTCAGCGGGCTTTGTCCATATGATACGAGCCAATGTTAGGTGATCAATATTTTGCGCCAGTTGCACGGCCATCCCCGTCTCCGTCTCGACAATGACGCCAATTTTAAATCCTGCTGGCACCTCGCCACCATCGCCAGACGTCAAAACAACATCCTCTGCCAGAACGCTATCCGCCTTCGACACAAATTCAATCTTAGGAAAACCGCTATTGGTTCCTGACATAACAGCTCGAACTCTTTTCGCACCGATAACCACCGGGATATGACTGTTGAGGTCGGTGACCAATAAAATGCGACTAGTATTGGCGCTCGTGGCCACGATGCGGCCGACCACCCCTTTATCACCAACAACCGCCAAGCCAATCCGTGCACCTTGCTTTGCGCCGGCATCGGCCAAGACGGTACGGGCAAATGGACTGCGCATATCAGCCATAATCCGTGTGCCAACAAAGCCAATGTCATCGCCAACATCCATCCTCAAAACATCGCGATAGCGATCCAGCAACAGCGCGGTACGTTGCAGCTCGGCCTCGGCCCCTTGAAGCCGTTGGTTTTCGGCGCGCAGAGCTTGGTTTTCGACGAGCAATGCATTGTAGCCTTGGGCACGCAGATACACGCGATCCAGGCCCTCGCCCGGCAGAGATAAGAGAGAAATTATCGGCGCAGTCAGCTCAACCATAAGCTGCCGGAACGATACAACAGCAGGGTCATCGCGCGGAATAAAAACTAATATCAAGGCGGCAATCGTCGCACAAATAACGGCCACCCCGACGGCATTGAGCAGGGTTTTCCGTTTTGCTAACCGCCCACCTGAAACCGCCACAACTCCCCCTAGACTGGCGTTCTGCCTCCTAGCTTAATAGGCTACCGAGAGAACATTTTTCATAGTTTTGATATGTTCCAAGGCACGCCCTGTTCCCAGAGCAACACAAGATAGCGGCTCTTCGGCAATACTAATCGGCAATCCTGTCGCCTCACGCAAAACCATATCGAGGTTAATCAAAAGAGCGCCGCCGCCCGTCATCACGATACCTTTTTCAACAATATCAGCTGCCAGTTCTGGTGGCGTCGATTCAAGCGCCAAGCGCACGCCTTCGATAATTGCCGCCAAGGGTTCTGATAAAGCTTCAACAATTTCACTTTGCGAAATCACGATTTCGCGTGGCACACCATTCATCAGGTCGCGGCCTTTAATCGTGATATCGAGCGGCTTCTGACCTTCTGCGATCTTCGCCGCGCCATATTCTTTTTTGATCCGCTCGGCACTCGACTCGCCGAGCAGAAGATTATGTGTCCGCCGAATGTGAGCAATAATTGCCTCATCAAACTTGTCGCCCCCGACCCGAACAGAGCGCGAATAAACGATACCGCCGAGCGACAGGACGGCGACCTCAGTCGTGCCGCCACCTATATCGACCACCATTGAGCCCGTCGGCTCGGTCACGGGTAGCCCCGCACCGATCGCCGCAGCCATTGGCTCTTCGATCAAAAACACCCGTCGCGCACCCGCCGATAGAGCACTTTCTTGAATCGCTCGCCGTTCAACGGCCGTAGCCCCTGACGGTACGCAAACAATAATTTGCGGATTAGCAAAAGAGCGACGGTTATGCACTTTGCGGATAAAGTGTTTGATCATTTCCTCGGTGACATCGAAATCAGCGATCACGCCATCGCGCATTGGTCGAATAGCACGAATATTACCGGGCGTACGCCCGAGCATCATTTTCGCATCGTCGCCAACCGCTAGGACATGATTGCGGCCATTACGCTCGTGAATAGCAACAACCGACGGCTCATTTAAAACAATCCCGCGCCCCTTCACATAGACCAGCGTATTAGCTGTGCCCAGATCGATTGCCATATCTGCAGAGAACATTGCAAGCAAGCTATTAAACATAATTGTTGTTTCCCTCTCCCTTAAGCAGAAATAGCGTCGAGCGCATTTTTCTGTCGCTTCACAATTAATTTATTCAAGGCACTGATATAGGCCCGCGCCGAGGCCACCAAAGTATCGGTGTCGGCGCCGCGTCCGGTCACGATCCGCCCATCTTCCTCAAGACGCACACTGACCTCGGCTTGCGCGTCAGTCCCTTGCGTCACGGCATGCACTTGATAGAGCTGCAAATG
>JAYODZ010000091.1:0-7441 GCA_038106515.1 Rhodobiaceae bacterium | reverse complement strand
ACAGGACTATAACCACGCGCGGGAGGAAATTCTGCGCCTCGGCGAGCGGCTGGGTCGGGCCGATGCAGCGCGCACCTATCTCGCAAACTTAGACCAAGCACTTGCGGCCATCACCCCGCTCGCGCCGGCACCCCGTGTTCTGTCATTGCATCGGCGCGGCTTAACCATCGGTGACGGCCATATTTTAACCGACATCATCAAACGCGCTGGCGGCATGCCAGCGGTGCGCGGCGACAGCATGCAACGGATTGGGATAGAACGCGCCATTGCCCTAGCGGCCGATATTCTATTGCTGGAAGATACGGTGGCCCTGACTGAAAGCCGCGGCGCTGAGTTTCTGGCCCACCCAGCCCTAGCGGCCGCTTATAGACCTGAACAACGCATTACCCTGCCACAAGCCTTGAGTGTATGCGCGGGTGCTGCAACGCCGCAAGCTGTGCAGTTTTTGCGCCAGGCGCTGCAGCGCGACCATCATTAAAACATACCTACCCTTTAATCTAAGTTGCCAGTAGCGCGATCGCCTCGTAAGGTTTGGCCTAGAATGAGGAGGATCACAATGGGACTACAACAAATGGTATCTACCCCCGAAGGGGATATTCTCGCCAATATTCATCAAATGGATTGGCTCGATGTCGGCGGCGGCACTTCGTTCAAAGTTTTGCGGGCCTGCCGCAAAAGCGGTGGCTGGGCGCTTTACGTCAAGATGGAGCCAGGGGCAGCCTTCCAACCGCATCGCCACCAGGGCACAGGGCAGTTCTTCATCACCAAAGGCGAGCTTTTATATGAAGTCGGCTCGGCTCCAGAGGGCACATATGGCTTTGAGCCATTGTTTGCCGAACATTTTGTGGCCCGCTGTGAAGTGCCGACCGAAATGCTGTTCATTGGCGACGGCGCCGTGACCTATTTCAAAGAAGATAAATCGGTCGATTATGTGTTCGACGCAGAAAGCTTGATCGCTCTAGCGGAAGGCACTGCGACGCTCGATATTGGTGCTGCTGAGTAAATCTGCTCACCGCGCCAGGAGACGCTGACCCAGGAAAAGCTCGGGCACGAGTGCGCCGTTTTCGACCAACGGCTGGCCAGCTAAAATAAGCCAGTTGATGCCGCGCGATTCCTGATACGGCTTTCCGTAATCAGCGGCTTCGCGAATGGCCTCGGGATCAAAGATTACGATATCGGCGTCAGCGCCCTCTTGTAGCCGCCCCTTATACTTAAACGCCGGCGCGATCACCTCAAGCCATTGCGCTTGCAACAGGCTCGTGCGCGCCAGAGCTTCCGGCCAGCTCATCAGCTTGCGCTCGCGAACATAATAACCAAGAAAGCGGCTAAATGTGCCGGCGATATTGGGGTTGGTAAATCGGTCGCGGGTGAAGCTCGGCGTAACATCTGACGACACCATCATACGCGGCCACTTAAAGGCCGTCTCCATCCAAGCCTCTTTGACATAATGGTGGTTGATCATCCCGGCTGGATTGGTTTTACGAAAATAGTCCCACCGTTCTTTGGTTAGCCATTCGCCGGTTTCTGTCCACTGCACATCGCCATAATCGATATTGAAAATTTTGCGCCAATCGCGACCAAAGACGTCGGCACCGATGGCGGTGCCGCCAGCAGCGTAGGAGAGGTTTTCGGTAATGATGCGAGCGCCGCGCGCCGTAGCCGCATCGATCTCGGCTAGCCAATCACCGACCGCCTGCATAGCGCTATGGCCAATATGACAAATCATAACCGGTGCGCCAGTCGTTTCGGCCAGCGCCAATATCTCGCGCAAACCCGCTGGATCGCCGGGCAGGCCTCGTCGAACATGCACCGCAATCGGCGCATTGAAAGCCGCCGCCACCTCAAAAATCATCTGCAGTTCAGCGTCCGAGACCGCCATGGTCATGTAATCCAGCAATAGCCCAATACCAAGCCCGCCGGCGCGCAACCCGTCTTCGAGTAAGCCGCGCATCGCCGCTATCTCGACAGGGGTCGCTTGCCGCGTAAAGGCGTCACCCGGCATGACCGCGCCTTTAGGCGAGAACAGATAAGGCTGATCGCGACCTTCGATTACTTTGATGCGGATCGCCATATGGCTGACCGATGCCCCATAATTCAGCAAGGCACCATCGGCCAACATGTATCCGTAATCACTAACTGGAAAGGCGCCAGCCTCGAGATCGAGCTGTGTCGTTACCCCATCCATAACAGCGTAATAGGTTCCGAGCTGGGTCGGCGAGTGCGAGTGAATATCAATAAAGCCCGGCGCTACAATAGCACCGCTCGCATCGATTATGAGTTTGCCTTGTAGCGGCGTTTCTGAAATCTCGACGATTTTATCATCAATGATTCCAATATGGGCTATCGCATCGAATTGCGTTTCAGGATCGATCACCCGCCCGCCGGTAATAACGAGATCATACGGGCGCGGCGGCAAACAGGCGACGACAAGCGCAACCGCGATCAGGGCGCCGAACATACCGCCAATCTGTCTTCGTCGTGGCATTGGCTTATACTCTCTAATTTCGGTTACGCGGATGGTAGCTCTGACTCGCATTCTTGCAAGGCGTAGGTTGGCATATGACTGCGGTCAAATAGCTGCTCTTCATCTTCCCGAATTTCCTTCTCTGCTTCGGGCGTCACGAAAGTAGCGGCGCAGGCTTGGAAAGTCTCGGCATCGGGAAACCATATTTCCAGCAAGACGTCGAAATCGGGATCCTTTAGCTGACCATTGGCATCGGGTAAGGCATCGGTATAGCGGCGCACATAACGCGTCGCATAGCCAGCCAGATATTTCTCGCCAATCCGGCGATGATAGGTCTCATAATAATTCCGAAACGCTTCAACATCCATGCCGGGTTTGCGCCGTAACGGCATAATAATCTTATACACAGCTTCACTCCCCTCTTTGTGGTGGGTCTTTGGCTGGCAAAGATTGCAGCCAATCGCCTAACCTTTATCGCAGTTACAGCTTTTACCATTCGTGCTTGGATGGCAAGTAACAGTCTCACATGCAAGAAAGGAAACGTCATGCGCGGGATTTGGACAATAGCGCTTGTAATTCTGGCAAATATCAGCCTATCGACTTTTGCGGCTGCGCTGGCGGCCACGCCATCGTGCAATCAGGCTTGGGCCGAAACACAAGCGAAACTCGAAATTGAGTATTTGCGGCGGAAATATGCCAAGGCGACAGATCTTATTGGTCGCGCCGATCCAGCCTCGATCGCGCAAGGCCGCGCGCTTTATGACGAAGCCTTCACGCCAGATGCCAAATACCGCGTGAGCAATCCAGGCGGCGAACCGCTCACCGCCGATGGGCCGGCTGGCTGGGCCAAAATCGTGCTGTCGGTTCTCGAACCTTATGGCCCAACTCAGCATCTCATCGGCACCCAGCTTGTCGATATTCTCGAACTCGAACTGTCATCAAGCTGCGAACCGATTAAGGGCCGCGCTCATATGGAGAGCTATGTGCAGGCTTGGCACGATACCAAGCCGACCGAAATCTGGATGTTTATGGGCACCTATATTGATGAGGTCGTCTATCAGCCAGGTACGGGCTGGCGCATTGCGGAAATGCAATTGATCAGCACAACCACAGAAACACGGCAGAAAACCAGCAACTAAGGCTAAACATAATACCATTACCGCCAATTTTAGTTGCTTCGAAAAATTGCGAGAATTCCTAGCCCAGAAGTTGTGCATCGGGGTCCAGTAGAACATAACTTTTTAGCTAGTTTATTTCGCGGTATCATTATCAGACTATCGACAAGATGGATTTATCTGGGGGGAAGATCATGTCGAGCTCTGACCATATCAATAAAGGCCGCCGCTCTGTGCTTCTGGGGGCTGGCGTCGCTCTTGGGGCCGCTGCTGGATACGGCTTGGCGTCTCAGAAAGAAGACATAGCATCAATCGTCTGGAACGGTGAAACCGATGTGATTTGTGTTGGCAGTGGCGCCGCAGCAGGAACCGCGGCCATCACTGCGCGTCTGGCGGGTGCCGAGGTGATGGTGATTGAAAAAATGCCAATTCTTGGCGGCACGACGCGCAAAAGCAGTGGCGTTGCCTGGGTGCCCAATCACCGTTTTTTACGGGCGCGCGGCGTCCGCGATGCGAAAGATGATTGCTTACGTTTCTTGGCGCGCTTTGCTTATCCCAATAAATATTATGCCGACAGCCCCGAGCTCGGATTAAGCAAAAGCGAATACGAGCTTCTCGAGGCGTTTTACGACAATGGCGCGGCGGCGATTGACATGCTGGAAGACAATGGCATTGTCAAATTCCAAGAATTCAAAATGTGGTATGTCGGCATGCTGTCGCCGGATTACGCGGACCACTTACCCGAAAACAAGGTGCCCCGCGGTCGCGCCATCGAACCTGCAACGGGCGCGAGCGCCGATCGCACAGGCGGCGGATCAATGGTCGATCAGATGGCGGCTTGGCTCGAAGCGCAAAACGTTCCGCTTTTGACCGACCATCAAGTGACCGAGATCATTATGCAAGACGGTCGCGCGATCGGCGTAGCCTGCGATTTTGACGGCAATCGCGTCACCTACAAGGCGCGCAAAGGGGTCATCTTCGGCACGGGCGGCTTTTCGCATAATCTCGATCTCGTCGATGCGCATCAGCCTGGCATTTATGGCACCTGCTCCTTACCCGGTTCAACGGGGGACTTTATCGGCCTTGCTGGCCAAATTGGTGCTCGTATGGGCGGGCTTCACACGGCCTGGCGCACGCAAGTCGTGCTTGAGGACGCTTTAGAAAATAGAGCTATCGGACGCGGCGCATTTGTTCTGCCGGGCGACTCGATGATTGTCGTCAACAAATATGGCAAGCGGCTGACCAATGAAAAACGTAATTATAATGACCGCACGAAATCGCATTTCTCTTACGACCCGACGACCGAAGAGTTTCCCAATCACCTGCAATATATGATTTTTGATCATCGTAGCTTAGATGCCTTTGGTGGCGCCTTCCCGCTACCAGCCGATCCACGCGGTGCCCGCTATTTGATTGCCGGCGATACATGGGCGGAATTGATTAAAAATCTTGATGCACGCTTAGTATCGCTGGCCACCCGCACCGGCAATGAGCGTCTCGACGCCAGTTTTAAAACCAACCTCGCGGCGACAGTCGCGGCCTTTAACGGCTATGCTGAGGCCGGTCTCGACCCTGAATTCGGCCGCGGCCAGCAAGATTATGACAAAGACTGGCACCTGCTGTTCTCAAAGCGGCGCGACGGAACCGCATATCCCGAAAACCCTTACCCCAATCGCGTCATGCATCCCTTGGCAGAGCAAGGGCCATATTTTGCGATTATTCTCGGCCCTGGCTCGCTCGACACCAATGGTGGCCCTGTGATTAATGCGCAGGCGCAAGTACTCGGGCAAGACAACCGCCCCATCGCTGGGCTTTATGGCGCCGGCAACTGTATTGCCAGCCCCACGCGCGAAGCCTATGCCGGCGCTGGCGGGACCATAGGACCCGCTATTGCTTTCGGTTATATTGCCGGTAAAAGCGTATTGCAGAGCTAAACAGACCCGTGTTCGAGCCTCTATTAATAATACTGCGCCGTTTTTTGACAGCTGTGTTGTTCGTCATGATGGCTGGTCAGGCCCCGCTCGCCCAGGATGTAAGCTTCAAGCGCGATCTCGTTCCAGTTCTAAAACGGCAATGCGCCCTGTGCCACCTGACTGGCAAGGAAGCAGGCGGCATGGCGCTTCACCCGCGGGCGGCCTATGCTTCCTTGGTCGGCCCAGTAGCGCGTGCCCTCCCCACGATGGCGCGCGTGACAGCTGGTGACCCAGAGCAAAGCTACCTCATCCATAAATTGCGGGGCACCCACCTCGACGCCGGCGGAACTGGCGAGCGTATGCCACTCGGGCAAGCCGCGCTCAGCGACGCCACAATAGCGCAGTTTGTTGCTTGGATCGAACAAGGCGCAGGCGATAACTAAAATCCGCTCCTCCGCGTTTATGACTTGATCGGTGAAGTTGAAGGTGGCGCCAGCGCCAAAATAAAAAAAGGGGGCGCAAAGCCCCCTTTTTCGTCAATCGAGATGTCAGATGATCTTAGAAACGGTAGATCAAGCCAAGCCCAATTTCCGTGTTCTCAATATCTTTAAACTGCACGGTGCTACGCGAGGTACATGCCTCTGTATTTTCGTCGCGGTCGATGAAAACGGCATCGCCGTAACGCGTGTTTTGTAGCACGACTTTAAGCCCCAAAGCGTCACTCATATCGTGCTGTGCACCGAAACCATAACGCACACTGGTTGAGGATTTATCATCGCTACAAGTCTGGTTAGGGAAACCCGCCGCCGTGATTGGCCCGGTTTCAATGTCCGAGCGACCAACGCCGATAAGGCCGAATAATGTTGTCTTTTCGCTCACATTATAATGCGCTGAATATTCGATAAAAATGCTATCGACATCGACGTCATTATTGATCGGAAAAGTGGAGCCAATACCAGCGTCGAACTCGGTCAATTCCGCGATCGACATTTCAGCATTCATCATTTCATAAGCGATAGCAAAATTATGCATCCCCATGCGGTAACCGATGGCAAGGCCCAAGTTTTCGTCGCTGTCGAAATCCAGACCATTGGCATTCGAGGACAGACCTTCCGTGCCTGTAAAAGCACTGTCGCGAACATCAAATTCGTCCGAAACCTGAACATTGTAGCGCAATTCGCCGTAAACGCCGTCCATAGCCATAGCCGTCGTGTTCAAAGTTGCCAGCACCACACCAGCAATTAGATGTTGAAGCTTCTTAAGTTTTCTCCTCAAATTACAAAACTGCCATTCAGATAGTATTCTCTACGGAAAAGTCAACTTAATTGAAACTTTTTACCTAAATTTATAAAATTTATCTGATATTAAATTTTATATTCTTTTTAGACCTATTTCTTAAAATCAACGGAAATATGATCGACGTCTTGTAAATAATACAATAAATACATATAGTTACAATTCTACGATATTAGCGAAGTGTAAAATACAGCCCTTGTGACTCGTATGATTGAATTGGCAAGTTTGAGTTATTTTTCTCATATCGATAACCAAAGCTGAGTTGTCGCCCATCTATGATCCACGCATGGTGGGTGAGTATAATGTTATAAAATTGCAATTTATCAGACCTGCGGCGCGCGAAAAATGGGTCTGGTTCCGCGAACTTGCTTTGTCGCAATCGCATCGAAGCCGTCAACTTAAAGCGATTATCGCTATCGTAAAGCGTATGAAATGCGCCGAGCGAAGCCGCAGAAAAACTCCAGAAAGGCTCGCGCGCCCAAGATTTTTCCCAAAATGTCTGAAGACCAGTAGTTTGACTTTTCTGCAGAAACTGTGTGCCACCTATTTTTACCGACGTCGCATCGGCGTAATCAAATTTCCTAACATCTAAAAACTGTAGCGAGGCGGAGGCTATGAGCGGCCGCTGCCTCCATCCGTTCAAAATCCGCTCC
>JAYODZ010000090.1:0-7510 GCA_038106515.1 Rhodobiaceae bacterium | reverse complement strand
CCTTGGTTAGGTTTCTCGAGTAGACCCGCGAGATGCAACAAGGTTGATTTACCCGAGCCAGACGGACCACATAGCGCGGCTGCTTCGCCGGCGCCAAGTTCGAGTGAGACTTCCTGCAAGACCGGCAAGCTCGTACCCGCTTGACGATAGCCGTGGCTAATCTGATCGAGGCACAGAGATTTACTCATACCGCAAAGCCTCTACAGGATCGAGGCGTGCCGCCCGCCATGCCGGATACAGTGTCGAGAGAAAAGACAACCCCAATGCCATAATGACAACGTTAAGAACATCTTGCCAGACAATCGTCGCTGGCATCTTATCGAGGAAATAAATCTGCGCTGGAAATAATTCGGCGCCCGTCAGCCAAATCAAGAATTGCCGAATTTCTTCAATATGGGCGCTAAAAATTACACCCAAAGCGACCCCGAGGACAGTTCCCGCCACTCCAATCGCGGCCCCGGTGATAAAGAAAACCCGCATAACTGCACCGCGGGTGGTTCCCATGGCACGTAAAATCGCAATATCGCGCCCCTTATCACGCACCAACATCACCATGCCTGATACGATATTCAGCGCCGCCACTAATAAGATCAGCGTTAAGATGAGGAACATCACATTGCGTTCAACTTCCAAAGCTCCAGCCAAGGTTGAGTTAGTGCTTTTCCAATCAAAAATTCTAAAGCCGTCGCCGAGTGCCTCGCGCACAAGACCGCTCATTCGATCAATATCATCAGCCTCCGCAATATCAAATTCAATCACGCCCGTTTCCGGCGGGCGCGCCAAAAAAGTGGCCAGCGTGTCGTAATTTGTAAAAGCAATATTCATATCGTAATCCGACAGGCCAATTTCAAAAATCGCCTTGATCGTGAAGTTCTCGACATTGGGGGCTGACCCGAAGGGCGTGACAACACCTTGCGGGGAAATCATGGTCAGACTATCCCCAATCATCAAGCCGTGGCTTTCCGCCAATCGCGCCCCGATCGCGATGGTGGCGTCGCCAGTGAGATCACCGAGCTGGCCGGCCCGCACCTTGCCTTGTAGCGCTGGCAGTTGCTCAAGATCGGCAACCGGGAAACCGCGCAACACCATACCACGGACTGAATTGCCGACCGAAGCCATGATTTGACCATCAATCATCGGGCGCGCCGAGACAATACCGGGAAGCGCGCGAAGTTTAGCCACCGTCGCATCCATGTCGTCGCGGGACGCAAAGCGGCTCTCAATGCGGGCGTGACCATTAACCCCGACAATACGGTCGAGAAGATCGGCGCGGAACCCCGTCATGACCGCCATCACCACAATCAGGGTAGCAACCCCGAGCATAATACCAAGCAACGAAATAACAGCGATAACCGAGATATAACTGTCGCGGCGGCGGGCTCTCAAATAGCGAGCCGCAAGTGCCCATTCGAATTTGCCAAAGGCGCCGCTCATACCGATCCCGGAGGTTGCGAGAGAAGTTTGATTGCCGCAGCCAGCGGCAGATTATGCTTCTCACCCGTAGCTCGGTTTTTTACTTCGATCTCTCCGCTCGCGGCACCACGTGGCCCTATGACCGCTTGCCAAGGTAGGCCGATCAGATCCATATCCGAAAATTTAGTTCCCGCCCGCTCGTCACGATCATCATAGAGACAATCCAAACCCAGTGCGATCAAGCCCGCATAGAGCTGTTCAGCCAGAGCGTCGGTTTGCGCATCGCCAGTTTTCAAATTAATCAAACCGACATGAAACGGGGTCACCGGCCAAGGCCAGATAATACCGGCCTCGTCATGGCTGGCTTCGATAATAGCGCCGACAAGGCGCGATACGCCGATACCGTAGGAACCGCCATGCACAGCAACATCTTTGCCATCCGGCCCAGCGACACGGCACCCCATGCGCTCGGAATATTTCTGCCCGAAATAGAAAATATGGCCAACCTCAATGCCGCGCGCTTGTACGCGGCGCTCGGCTGGCACCGTGGCCTCAAATGTCGACGCATCATGGCGTTCATCGGTGCGCGCATAAAGGCCGGTAAACGCCTCAATGCTTGCCGAAAAGTCGTCATTCTGATCGGCCGCAGGAATTTCGAGATCGAAAATCTGGGCATCGCAAAACACCTCCGACTCGCCGGTTTCCGCGAGAATAATAAATTCATGACTAAGATCACCGCCAATCGGGCCTGTATCCGCGGCCATCGGCAGCGCCTTTAAACCCAAACGCTGGAAAGTCCGCAAATAAGCCACAAACATGATTTCATAGGCCCGACGCGCTGCCGCTTCGTCCAAGTCAAAGCTATAGCCGTCCTTCATCAGAAACTCGCGGCCGCGCATGACGCCAAAACGGGGACGAATCTCATCACGAAACTTCCATTGAATGTGATACAGATTAAGTGGCAGGTCGCGGTAGCTGCGGACATTGTCACGTACAATTTGGGTGATTAACTCCTCATTCGTCGGGCCATAAAGCAGATCGCGATCATGGCGATCTTTAATCCGTAGCATTTCTTTGCCGTAATCCTCATAGCGGCCCGACTCGCGCCAAATTTCGGCTGGTTGCAGGGTCGGCATCAAGACCTCATGCGCTCCAGCGGCATTCTGCTCCGCCCGAACAATATCGCTAATCTTGTTTAGCACCCGCAGCCCAAGCGGCAGCCAAGAATAAATCCCCGCTGCGCTCTGGCGCACGAGCCCCGCCCTTAGCATTAACCGATGTGAGACAATTTGCGCCTCAGACGGATTTTCTTTGATTGTTGGCACAAAATATTTTGACAGGCGCATATCACGAAGCTCTTTAACAAATTTGGCTATTTCATGTCTAAAACGCACCGCGCCGACTGACAAGCCCCCTGAACCGCCATCTCGTGACCGTTGTAAAAAAGCAACGTTTAGCGGATAAATTTAGGATGCAGGAAAATAAGCTTGTCAGACTCACGACGATTGTTACTATTTTAGCGTGTGTGGAGGGATCAGCTCGCTGTTCTCTCGGGTCTGGGAGGAACCTTTGGCTGAGCTGACACCACAATGAGCGGGACCGAAGCCTTTCGGGTCCCGCTCTTTCTTTTTAGCGATCTGTTTTAAGCTTACCTATCTCTAGCCAAGCTTTGCTTAACGAGCAAACTCGGGAACGACCGCGTTCCAGAATGGTAAAGCAGTTGGTGAAGTTAAAAGCCAATGCAAGCCAGAATACAGTACCGCCGAAATCAATGTCGTTGCGGCTAGCCGTTTCAACATATGGGGTTGTTCTGGCGCGCTGGCTACGGAGCCAGGCTCCACGTCGCCAACATCATCCTGCGTTCGAACGCCAAAAGGCAGAACCATGAATAAAGTTAGAAACCAAATAATGCCGTAAATGGCTAAGCCGAAAATGGCACCGATGGTAATCATTAGACCTGCTCGAGTTCAACCAATGTGCCGTTGAAATCACGCGGATGCATAAAAATAACGGGCTTACCATGCGCGCCAATGCGCGGCTCACCGGTCCCAGTGATGGTCGCGCCTTTTTCGATCATCCGATCGCGCGCGACCAGAATATCCTCAACCTCGTAACAAACATGATGCATGCCGCCATTCGGGTTCTTTTTCAGATAGCTCAAAATCGGCGAATCTTCGCCCAACGGCTCCAGCAGCTCGATCTTCGTATTTGGCAATTCGACGAAGACAGTGATCACGCCATGATCGGGCAGAGGCACAGGGTCAGAAACGGTTGCGCCCAGCGTATCGCGATAGGTCGCGGCGGCGGCGGCAACATCAGGAACAGCAATAGCTACGTGGTTTAAACGTCCGATCATAATTTCACTCCTTAAATTTTCCCATTCATACCTTGACTAGCATGACATGAACAACCGGTTTTTTACCCCAATTTTGTTTCAATATACGGCCAATCTTCTGCGGCATTTCCGCGGTCACGATATCGCGCGTTACGCGACCATTATCTGGCAAAGACATTTCGACCGCTTCGCGGATCCAATCAGATAGCTTGATACCTTCGCTGTCGCACTCCGGCAGACCGCTGGTTGTTATTTCGGGCTCCGCGCATAAGCGCCCTGCCTTATCGACAGCCAGGGCGACGCTCACGACGCCGACATAAGCCAGCTTGCGGCGTTGCGCCAACACCTCCTTCGCATTCTGAACCAGCACCTGCCCATCTAAATAAAAGCGGCCAACCGGCACACGATCAATAACGCGGGCCTTACCAGGGGCCAATTGCACCATATCGCCGTTTTCAATCACCAAGGCTTGCTCTGTGCCCAGTGATTGCGCCAGCTCGGCATGAGCAATCAAATGCCGCGCTTCACCATGTACTGGAATTGAAATGCGCGGCCGCACGAGACGGTACATGTCCTCGAGTTCTTCGCGGCAGGGATGTCCCGAGACGTGAATATCGCCCGCCCCTGCAGTCAGGACTTTAATACCGCGCTTCGCAAGACGATTTTGGAGATCTAAAATTTCGGTCTCATTACCCGGGATCATTTTCGACGAAAAAATGGCTGTGTCTCCAGCCTCGATGGTCAAATGCGGATGTGACCCTTCAGCCAATCGCGACAATGCCGCGCGTGGTTCGCCTTGCGAGCCCGTGCATAAAATTAATAGCTTCTCAGGCGGTAAATAACCTGCCTCGGTGTCATCGATGACTGGCGGAAAATCATTGAGATAACCCGTGGCTACTGCAGCGCGAAAAATCTTCCGCATCCCCAAACCTGCCAACGTCACGTGCCGATCACACGCCCGTGCAGCGGCGCCAATACTGGCAAGCCGAGCCACATTCGAGGCAAAAGTCGTGACCACAACCCGCCCCGTTTGCGCAGCAACCGCAGCCGCTAATTCGCCTGCCACATGCTTCTCAGACCCAGAGCGACCTGAGGTTAAGACATTCGTGGAGTCGCAAATAATGGCATCAATGCCCTCATCACCAGCTGCCTGCAGCGCATCCAAAGAACTGGCCTTACCAATCACTGGATCGGGATCAATTTTCCAATCGCCTGTATGCAGAACCTTATGATCGCCGCAGGAAATTTTGACGGCCTGCATTTCGGCAATCGAATGCGTTAGGTGAATAAAATCGAGATGAAATGGCCCGATATCGAGCTGCCCAGCTTCGGGAATTAAACGGATCTCAGCGCGCTCCTCAAGACCTGCCTCGACAAGCTTGCCATAGACCAGCTCTGCGGTAAAAGGCGTTGTATAAATCGGGCACTGCAACGCCGGCCACAAATGCGGCACAGCGCCGATGTGATCCTCATGTCCATGCGTCAGAACCAATCCGCAGAGTTGCTTCTTTTGTGACGCAATAAATGAGATATCTGGGGTAATCACATCAATCCCCGGCGCCTCGAGACGCGGAAAGGTGATACCCAGATCGACCATCAGCCAGTGTCGTTTTTTACCCGAACCGAAACCATAGAGGTTGCAGTTCATACCGATCTCGCCCGTGCCTCCTAGCGGCAAAAAAACCAAACTATCGTCCATTTAAGACCTCTGGAAAATAGACATCGCCAGCCGCAACCAAGCGCAACTCGTCAGTGGGCAAGCGTAAGCATAATTGCCCCTCGCCATCCAAATCCTCAAATACGCCCGACAGAGTTTCATTGGCTAAGCGCACTTCGATTAGATGTCCGCGCCCGCGTGCATGTTCGAGCCAGCCCTTGCGAATGGCTGCAAATCCCACCTTATCAAAAACCGCATGATAAGCGGCAAAATGCGTTTTGAGCGTCTCAAAAACCTCATCCCGCGTCGCTGCCGCACCATGGGCGCCAATATGGGTTGCTGGATAAGGTGTATCGGCTGGATGATGAATTATATTTATCCCAATCCCGACCGCCAAACTGTGCACGCTTTGCGCCGACACCCGAAACGCCTCGAGCAAAATACCGGCTATTTTTTTACCATCGACCAAAACATCGTTTGGCCATTTCAGATCCACCTGTGATTGCGGCAGATAATCTGCCACCGTATCGCGCACCGCTAAGCTCGCGACAAATGACAATTGTGCAGCCGACTGCACCGCGATATCAAATGGCCAATAGAGCGTCGTCATCAAATTGCCGCGTGGCGCTTCCCAGACTCGGCCGCGCCGACCGCGCCCGGCCGTTTGAACATCAGCGACAACCCATGTTGCACGCGCTTCACCCGCCTCAGAAAGGCGCCGCGCTTCTTCGTTGGTGCTATCGATCTCGTCTAGTTTCAGAATGTGATAATTGGTCAGAACCACACGTCAGCCTTAAAACATTAACGCGGCTAGAGAATTAGCCCCGCCATTGATCAAGGCCGTCGCGGCGGCTTGCGCCATTTCAATCAGCGGCCGCGGATAGACAAAAAACAACAACGAAAAGGCCGACAAGCCCGCGGCAATCCATCCAAGTTCAGGCGATACGGGTTCAACCGCACGCTCGCTCGGCTCGTCAATATACATGACCTTAACGATACGAAGGTAATAGAATGCCCCAACCACACTGGCCAAAACGCCAAGCACCGCCAGCGTGTAAAGCTCGGCTTCAATGGCAGCACGGAACACGTAAAACTTACCAAAGAACCCTGCCAAAGGGGGAATACCCGCTAGGGAGAACATTAAAATCGCCAGCATCGCTGCCAAGCCAGGGCGGGTGCGGCTTAGCCCCGCCATCTCGTCAATCCGTTCGATCATTGTGTTGTCTGTACGTAGGGCCAAAATACAGCTGAAGGCACCGAGCGTCATGGTGACATAAATAGCGAGATAAATGATCAAGCTGGCAACGCCATCTTGCGTGCCTGCGGCCAAACCCACTAGCGCGAAACCCATATGACCAATCGAAGAATAGGCCATCAGGCGCTTGATGTTGTTCTGCCCAATTGCGGAGAAAGCACCCAACACCATACTCGCCAGCGCGAGAAAAATGACAATTTGCTGCCAGGCATCAACCGCTTGCGGCAGACCTTGATGCACCAAACGGATAAAAATCGCAAAACCTGCAATTTTGGGAGCCGCAGCAAATAGCGCGGTGATTGGTGTTGGCGCCCCTTCATAAACATCGGGGGTCCACATATGGAAAGGCACGGCCGACACTTTAAAGGCGAGACCGGCAAAGACGAACACAATACCAATAATGGGTAATAGCGTCAGGCTTTGCGCATTGGAAATCGCCAGGGCAATCTCGTTAAAACTGACACCGCCGGCAAAACCATACAGCAGCGAACAACCATAAAGCAGTAGCCCCGACGACAAAGCGCCCAAAACAAAATATTTCAAGCCCGCCTCGGACGACCGCAGCGAGTTGCGGTTGGCGGTTGCCAACACATAAAGCGCCAAGCTTTGCAACTCTATGCCCATATACATAGCAATCAGATCGCTGGCCGAACTCATAATCCCCATACCCGTCGCCGACAGCAGAATGAGCACCGGAAACTCAAAGCGCGCTAGTTTTTCGCGCTCTAAAAAACCACGGGCGATAATCAGCGAGATTGCCAGGGCACCGAAGGCGATCAGTTTCATAAGACGGCTCAGACCGTCAACAACATAGCTTCCACCAAATGCAACATATTCACCATTCTGCCCA
>JAYODZ010000089.1:5100-7586 GCA_038106515.1 Rhodobiaceae bacterium | reverse complement strand
AAGAAGCGACAACAATAATGTTGCATGTTCATCAAAATGGTGTCGGAATATGTGGGGTGTTTACCTATGAGGTTGCCGAAACCAAGGTGACACAAGTTATGGATATGGCGCGACAGCATGGCCATCCGTTGCAATGTACCATGGAGAAGGATTGATCCATGGAAGAAGCGAAGAGTGTTTAAAGGAAGCGAGAACCGAGTCTATGCCCGCATTTTCAAAAGATCTGGAACTCAGCCTGCATCGTGCCTTGAGTTATGCCAATGAGCGCCAACACGAATTCGCTACGCTTGAGCATTTGCTGCTGGCGTTAACTGAAGAGCCAGATGCGCGCGCCGTGCTCGTGGCCTGTGCCGTCGACATCGATGTTTTGGGCGATCAGCTTCGTCAATATATTGATCAGGAGCTGACCGGTTTGGTGATCGATGACGAGGAAGACTGCAAACCAACCGCGGCCTTCCAACGCGTTATTCAGCGCGCCGTTATTCATGTGCAGTCCTCGGGGCGCGACGAGGTAACGGGCGCCAATGTTCTGGTTGCGCTGTTCGCCGAGCGCGAAAGCCATGCCGCCTATTATTTACAAGAGCAAGACATGACCCGTTATGACGCGGTGAATTTCATTGCTCATGGCGTGGCGAAAAAAGCGGGGGCTTCCGAAACGCGCCCGATTACCGGCGCGGATGACGATGACGAGGAGTTGATCGCCGAGCACGGCGAAGCGCTGGCGGCTTATTGTGTGAATTTGAACGATAAAGCGCGCGCTGGTAAAATTGATCCATTGATTGGTCGCGACAAGGAAGTCGATCGGGCGATTCAAATTCTCTGCCGTCGCAACAAAAACAATCCGCTTTTGGTTGGCGACCCCGGCGTTGGTAAAACGGCGATTGCCGAGGGTTTGGCGCGCCGCATCGTTGAAGGCGACGTGCCGGAAGTGCTCGAGGATAATACGATCTATTCGCTCGATATGGGCGTGCTTTTGGCGGGGACCCGCTATCGCGGCGATTTTGAAGAACGCCTGAAGCAGGTTATGGCCGAGCTTGAAGAGATGCCGGATGCGATTTTGTTCATCGATGAAATTCACACTGTGATCGGCGCGGGGGCAACCTCGGGTGGCGCTATGGATGCCTCGAACTTGTTAAAGCCAGCGCTTCAAAGCGGTGGGCTTCGGTGTATGGGCTCAACGACCTACAAGGAATACCGCCAGCATTTTGAAAAGGATCGTGCGCTCGCGCGGCGGTTCCAGAAAATCGATGTGCATGAGCCGACGGTCGAAGATACGATTAAGATTTTGCGTGGGCTGAAAGATTATTTCGAAGCCTTCCATCAGGTTCGCTATACCAATGAGGCGATCAAGGCAGCTGTCGAATTATCGTCGCGCTATATGAGCGATCGTAAGTTACCCGATAAAGCGATTGATGTGATTGACGAAGTTGGGGCGTCACAAATGCTATTGCCGCCATCACGTCGTCGCAAAACAATATCGGTCAAGGATGTCGAAAATGTTATCGCGACCATGGCTCGCGTGCCGCCGAAAAATGTGTCTCGTAACGAGACCGAAAAACTACGGGATTTGGCTGTGAATCTGAAGCGCGTGGTTTTTGGCCAAGACACAGCGATCGATGCGTTGTCTTCGGCGATCAAATTATCGCGAGCAGGGTTGCGCGATGCCAATAAACCGATCGGGAATTACTTATTCACGGGCCCCACCGGCGTTGGTAAAACCGAGGTTGCGCGTCAGCTGGCTAGTATTCTGGGTGTCAATTTATTGCGCTTCGATATGTCGGAATATATGGAGCGTCATAGTGTGTCGCGTCTGCTCGGTGCGCCTCCCGGTTACGTCGGTTATGACCAAGGCGGCTTACTGACCGATGGCATCGATAAAGACCCGCATTGCGTTTTGTTGCTCGACGAGATCGAAAAAGCCCATCCAGATTTGTTTAATGTGCTGTTGCAGGTGATGGATCATGGCACGCTGACCGACGCCAATGGGCGCTCGGTTGATTTCCGCAATGTGGTGTTGATCATGACCAGTAATGCAGGTGCGTCGGATTTGGCCCGCGCGCCGATGGGCTTTGCGCGTGATCGCCGTGAGGGTGATGACACGGAAGCGGTTAATCGTCTATTCACGCCGGAGTTCAGAAATCGGCTAGATGCCATGATTGGTTTTGCACCGCTGGATCCAAAAACAATTTTGCGGGTGGTTGAGAAATTTATTCTTGAGCTAGAAAATCAATTGGCGGATCGCAATGTTGCGATTGAAACCACGCCAGCGCTGTTGCAGTGGTTGGTTGATACCGGCTATGACCCGCAAATGGGCGCGCGTCCGATTTCGAGGCTGATTCAGGATAAGATCAAAGAGCCTTTGGCGGATAAATTGCTGTTTGGTGACCTCAAAACTGGAGGTGTGGCTCAGCTCGACATCGACAAAAACAAGAAAGTTGTTATTACGGTTGCCGATTTAGATCCGGCGCCGCCGCGCAAAAGTAGCA
>JAYODZ010000089.1:4618-5090 GCA_038106515.1 Rhodobiaceae bacterium | reverse complement strand
GGCTAAAGTGCCGCAAGTTCGGCGCGGATTTTAACGGCAACCGCTTCCAATTCATCCATGTCGGCGACATCGCGGGCGTGAAAAGCGAGCTCAAGCCCTTCATGCCGCGGCAAGATATGAAAGTGCAAATGCGGCACGGTTTGCCCCGCGGCACTGCCATTCAGCTGGGCGATCAAAATTCCTGGGGCGTTGAGAGCTTTTTGCACAGCACTGGCGAGCTTTTGCGTGGTTTGGAGCAAACTTCCGCAGGCCGAAGGATCGAGATTTAAGAGATTGGTGGCAGGTGATTTCGGGATCACTAAAGCATGCCCAGTTGCTTGCGGCATAATATCCATAAACGATAGCGTGTGCTCATCTTCGTAAAGTTTGATGGCTGGTAACTCGCCACGTAAAATCTTGGCAAATATATTATCGGGGTTATAAGCCTCATCCAATTTCATGCTCGCTCTCCTTCTTAAATGGTGTGTATTGG
>JAYODZ010000089.1:0-4608 GCA_038106515.1 Rhodobiaceae bacterium | reverse complement strand
AATGTTTCAATGTCATTATCGACATGCGTGCGCTCATTGCGCAGATATTGCGCCAAAGCCTCGCGAAAGCCGTCATGCGTGACATAATGCGCTGAATAGGTCGGGCAGGGCAAATACCCTCGGGCAATTTTATGGGCGCCCTGTGCACCGGCTTCGACGCGCTGCAGTCCACGGGCGATGGCATATTCAATCGCCTGATAATAGCAAAGTTCAAAGTGTAAAAAGGGGTGGTCTTCAATACAGCCCCAATTGCGGCCAAACAGCGTTGTGCCTCCGATAAAATTAAGGGCGCCGGCGATATAACGCCCTTCACGCTTGGCCATGACGAGCAAGATATCTTGCCGCATGTGCGCATGGATAAGGTCGAAAAATGTGCGCGTCAGATAGGGGCGACCCCATTTCCGCATGCCAGTATCTATGTAGAATTCGAAAAATGCGTCCCAATGTCTGGGGTGAATATCGTCCCCTGATAGCCATTCAATTGTGATCCCGTTTTCGACGGCACGAGCGCGTTCTTTCTTCAAGTTCTTTCGCTTGCGCGATGAGAGCGCGTCGAGAAAAGCATCGAAGTTCTCAAACCCATCATTCAGCCAATGAAATTGCTGGTCTTTGCGCAACAGATAATCTTCCTCCCCAAGCATCTGCCAGCTCGTTTCGGGAATAAAATTGAGATGCAGCGAGGATAAATTATTGGCTCTAAGCATCTGTTCTGCGCCGCGTAAGAGCGCCTTGGCTTGCACGGTTTCAGCGGCTCTATCTGTTGCTGATGTTAACAGCCGTGCGCCCGTGGCCGGGGTAAAAGGCACCGCGCTGAGAAGCTTGGGGTAATAAGCGCCGCCAGCCCGCTCGAAGGCATCGGCCCACATATGGTCGAAAATATATTCACCTTGCGAATGCGTTTTGAGATACAGCGGTAAAATCGCTGTTATTTTGTCGGCCTCGCTAAGCGTGAGATGACATGGCGTCCAGCCGGTTTCGGCCGTTGCCGAGCCGCTATCTTCAGCGGCGCAGAAAAAAGCATGCTGTAAGAATGGGTTGTAATCGCGATGGCTTGGATTAGCGCAAGCGTTCCAGTCTTCGGCTGTAATATCGGCTGCGCGGTCAACGCGCCCCAGTTTTAGATCTGAGGACTGGGGCACGGACATGTAATCAGCTGGCTAATTCGACAATCGCCGAAATTTCAACCGCCCATCCCAGGGGCAAGGAGCTCATACCAATGGCGGCACGACTGTGGGCGCCGCGTTCTCCGAGGATCTCAACCATCAGATTCGAAGCGCCGTTAATGACATGCGGGTGTTCGGTAAAATCGGGTGCGGCATTAACATAACCGGTGAGTTGCACGAGCTGCTTAATAGCGTCGCAGCTTCCCGTCTGCGCGCGGACGACGCGCAAAATATTGAGCGCACATAAAGCTGCTGCCTTCTGACCCGCGTCGATTTTTAGCGTATCGCCGAGCTTGCCGATGACAGCGGACCCCGTTGCATCGACCGGGCCTTGGCCTGATATAAACAGATACGGGCCGCTTACAATACCGGGGCGGTAATTCGCCACCGGTGCCGCGAGTTCGGTGTCAGCCATATTATTTTTCATCAAGTAGTTTGTCAGGGGGCATGTTTTTGTCATTTGTTCTCTCCTTCGCGCCCGAGTCTATAGCAAATCCCGCCCTTTGCGAATGCTTTGTGGGCCGAATTTTTCTCGCAAGCGATCCATGGCGCGTTCACCGTCGATTTGTTTTTGACGCTCTGGTTCAGCGAGGTCAGGAATATCGGCAAGCTCAGCCGTAGAGATTTGGCTGACGCCAATGCCTAATAGGCGATAAGCTTCCCGCGGCCGCGACGCGATCAGTTCGGTCAAAAGCGCTTTGCCATCTTTAAAAATGGCTTCGGCCATTTGCGTTGGGCTGTGGCGGGTGTGGCTCCGGGTTAGAGATGTGAACTGCCGCGTTTTGGCTTTTAAGACAATTGTAAGGCCGGCCAATTTCTTTTCCTTGCAGCGGCGGGCTAATTTTTCACACAACGCCCAGAGATGTTTCTCCAGCGCGGCGGGGTCGGAGACATCATTGTTAAAGGTGGTCTCTGTTGAAATGGACTTGGTTTCGTTCAAGGGGCTGACCCGGCGCTCGTCAATGCCGCGCGCCAGTCGCGCCAGCCGATATCCAGTTTGATCATAGCGCTTAACCATTTCGGCTTCCGACAAATCTTGAATTTGTTTGATCGTGCGAATGCCGTCGCGGGCCAATCGGTCCTGCATGGCCTTACCAACGCCCCATATACGGGCAACAGGAAGGGTGCCGAGAAAGGCCGTCGTCTCGGCCCTACCGATAATGGAAAAACCCCGCGGCTTATCGAAATCGGAGGCGAGTTTGGCTAGAAATTTATTGTGGCTCAGCCCAACAGAAACGGTGATGCCGATCTCTTGTTCAATGCGGCGGGCGAGCTTGGCGAGGATCAAGGCCGGCGCCAAACCATGCAGACGTTGCGTACCGGTCAAATCAAGAAAAGCTTCATCAATGGATAACGGCTCAACCAGTGGCGTGAGATCGCGCATCATTTGCCTGATGTCATGTCCCACGGCGCTGTAGCGGGACATATCTGGCGGAAGGATGACGGCATTGGGACACAGTTTTTTTGCCTGAAACATGGGCATGGCGGAATGAACACCCGATATGCGGGCGATATAACAGGCCGTTGAGACGACGCCGCGCACGCCGCCACCGATGATCACTGGTTTATCGCGGATTTCGGGCTTATCACGTTTTTCGATCGCGGCATAAAAAGCGTCGCAGTCGATATGGGCAATGGATAGCTCAGCCCACTCATCGTGCCGGACAAGTCGCGGCGAGCGGCAGCTTGGGCATCTTTTGAGGTCTGCCTCAGCCGCGAGCGGCGTAACGCAATCGCGGCAAAATCCAGGGCTTTTAGAAGCCGTTTTGGGCGAGTTGTGAAGAGATCCAGTCATGGGCCTGTTTCCAACAGTCTATGCGCGTGGTCGCGCCGGCGGCCGGCGCTACCAATTCAGCCAATCGCGGGTCGGCAATAAAATGAATGCGATGCGTGTCGGGGCTGTGGTCGCGCACGCTATCAATATTGTGCGGAATATCATCGAGGAAAAAAACGGGGGCTCGTGTTTGGGTTGCAAGATGCGCCAGGGTGGGGCCCTTTAAACCCGAGCCGACCAAAACGGGATAGTCCATGCCATGCTCGCGAAGATTATCGATGCGCTCTTGCTTATATTGCAGAGGCAGGTTGGTGAAGATCAGAATTTGCGCTTGCGCTGATAATTTCCCGAGCGCTTCGGCAGCGTGGTCGACAGCTGGAATATCGCGCGTCGCGGCGGCAAAAAAATCGTCGATCAGATTGTCGCGTTGTACCGGTTCATTGGTTTTACGTGACTTGATATTGCCGTTTATGGCAAAGCTTTTAAGGTCGATCCACAGGCCTTCGGCGTCGAGAAATTTCTCAAGCGCCATCATAAAACGCAACAATACCTCATCGGCATCGGTGATAATCAAGGGACGTTCAGGGTGAATGTCGATTTCGGCCAACTGCATTTGAATTTCGGGCGATAGGCTTGGTGTCATGATGCTCCTCATGTCCAGTGGGGCAGGTCGCCACCCGGTAAATAAGCGCGTGCCCGCAAGGGAAGATCAGGGGCGATATCTTGATCTTCACAAAACGCTAGTAGGCTTGGTTCGTCCTGCAGCAGAAAATCAAGAACGGCAGCGAGTGTCTCACTGCGCTCGGCCTCAACCAATAAATCAGCGGGCGCCAGTCCCCCCAGCGCGCAAAACCGCTGCATCAGCGTTTCTTGCGTTGACAACCATGCCAGAGCCTTGAGGGCTAGAATTTCACTTGTTTCAGGGGTCACAGGGATTAGCTTTCTAAGCGTTACCTGCCTAACATAGAGCGTTTGTTAAAACTGCAAAAGCGCAAAAGCCAATAAAAAAGGCGCCGGAAACGGCGCCTCATAGTAGCCCTTCTTGGGCTAAATTATTTAATTTTAGCTTCTTTAAACTCGACGTGTTTGCGCAACACGGGGTCATATTTCTTAACGACCATTTTCTCGGTCATGGTACGGGCGTTTTTCTTGGTGACATAAAACGCGCCTGTCCCAGCAGTGCTTTCTAGCTTAATTTTGATTGTCGTTGGTTTAGCCATAACGAACCTATAAGTTAAAAAATCGAGGGCATGCGCCCGAATTAGCCGCAATCTACGCAGGATTGCGCGCAAGTCAAGTTTTTTCGCTAAATCTTTGAGAATTGCGCCTGACCGCGGTGAAAGCGGAAAAATAGTGCCGGCGCTGAAATACGCTTTTTCGCCGGTAGTTGTAGACGCTCTTGTAACACCCCTAGCACTTGTTTGGTAATAATCGGCAAATCTAAATCGAAGGCGTCTTTAATGCCGATCCAATGTAGGTCTGTCAGCTCGCCCGAGGCACGTTTCAGATCTTCGGGGTGAGTGTGTAAGTAATCCGCCGAAATGGTGAAAAACCGCGTGTCGAAACGCCGAACGCGGTGCGGTGGGGTAATGGCGCGGGCTATCATATCCATGGCGTGAAGCGGCGGCTTGACGCCGTAATTGAAGTAGCTCTGCCAATCGACATTGCGTG
>JAYODZ010000088.1:0-7949 GCA_038106515.1 Rhodobiaceae bacterium | reverse complement strand
AAAGATTTTTCTGATCACAGAAAAAACCGCAAAAATGCCCGCGAGACAACCACCGAGCGGCTTTACGGGCGACATCCAGTTATCGCGGCCTTGTTAAACCCAAAACGCAGCCTGATTCACCTATATCTGAGCGCCAATGCCGCCCATAACCTTACAATCGAGACGAATTTGCCGGCATCGCACAGCATCAAAACCAGCGCCGAATTGACAGCGATGTTGCCCCGCGACGCTGTTCACCAAGGATTTATTGCCGATTTTAAACCCTTGCAGGAAACCAGACTTGAAGACCTATCCCCCGATCGCGGCATGGTTTTGCTTCTCGACCAACTGAGCGACCCACATAATATTGGCGCAATCTTGCGCTCGGCAGCCGTTTTTGGTGTTCAAGCCGTGGTGATGACGCGCGACAATAGCCCATCGAGTAGCGCTGGCGTACTGGCAAAATCAGCTTCAGGGGCGCTAGAGCGGGTGCCGCTCGTGGTCGTCACCAATCTGGCACGCGCCATGCAACACCTTAAAAAACAAGGGTTTTTTATCTATGGCTTGGACGAACAAGGGGAACCAATTGCGACCGCAAGCTCCCATGGCTCCGGCCTAGCTTTGGTTCTAGGTGCCGAGGGCCCAGGTTTGCGGCATTTGACGCGAGAGAATTGCGATGGTTTTCTCAGATTGTCTGATCCGGATCCGGCTTCGGACAGTTTTACCACTCTCAATGTATCAAATGCGGCGGCCATCGCTGTCTACGCCTTGCACCAAAACTCCTAAAAAAAAGCGCGGCAGGTTTCCCGGCCGCGCTCTTGCGTTGAAGGTGCAAATTTACTGCAGATTCTCAACAATGGTAACATTTGCCAAACCACCGCCCTCGCACATGGTTTGTAGGCCGTAACGACCGCCGCGAATTTTCAGAGCATTCAACAGCGTTGTCATCAGCTTGGTGCCTGAGCCACCCAAGGGATGGCCGAGCGCGATAGCGCCGCCATGAATATTCAACTTAGCTGGGTCAACACCGAGCTCTTTAATATAGGCGACGGGCACGGATGCGAAGGCTTCGTTGACTTCGAACACGTCGATATCGTCGATCGTCATACCGGCTTTCTCGAGCGCCACGCGTGTCGCAGGAATCGGCGCCTCTAGCATGATCACCGGATCATGACCGATCACCGTCATGTGATGAATGCGCGCCAGCGGCTTGACATTGAGTTTTGCCAAGCCTTTTTCGCTCACGATCATAACCCCCGAGGCACCATCGCAAATTTGGCTCGATGTCGCCGCCGTCAGACGACCGCCTTCAGCCAAGAGTTTTACGCCGGCAATGCCGTCGAGGCTGGCATCGTAGCGAATACCCTCGTCTTTGGTGTGACGCTCACGAGATCCGTCTTCGAGTGTCACATCGATGGGCACGATTTCGGGATCGAAAACCCCAGCTTGCGTCGCCGCGATGGCCCGCGAATGGCTCTCCAGCGCATAAGCATCGAGTTCTTCCTTGGTCAGACCATATTTCTCGGCAACCATTTCGGCGCCAGCAAACTGGCTAAACTGAATACCCGGATAGCGCTTTTTAATCTCTTCGCCGACGTATAGGCCAAAGCCTTCTTTAAAGGGTAGCGTAATCGGCAAACCAATCGGCACCCGTGTCATGCTCTCAACGCCAGCGGCGATCACACAATCCATCACGCCCGACATCACGGCTTGCGCCGCGAAATGGATACTTTGCTGGCTCGAGCCACATTGACGGTCAACCGACGTCGCCGGAACACTCTCCGGCAAACATGATGAAAGAACAGCGTTACGCGCAATATTTGAGGCCTGCTCGCCGACTTGGCTCACACAGCCCATAATAACGTCTTCGACCATCTCGGGCGCCGCACCAGAACGGGCGATCAAATCATCTAATACTTTGCCAGCAAGATCTGCCGGATGCCAATCTTTCAAGCGGCCGCCCTTACGACCCCCAGCAGTTCTACTCGCCGCAACGATATATGCTTCAGCCATGTCTTCCTCCATGAATAGTGACTTTGTCTTAATGCCAAACTGTTCGATCGGCAAGTGAGTCGCATGTCCATAAGTGAGACAAATTAACCAGCCGCGAGCTTGGTGCTTGCAAAACCCGTTAATCACGATAGCCTCAGGCTAACCATCACACGAGGAGGTCGGATTATGAAAACGCGGATTACAGAATTATTTGGCATCGAGCACCCGATTATGCAAGGCGGCATGCATTATGTCGGCTTTGCGGAATTGGCCGCCGCCGTGTCCAATGCTGGCGGCATTGGTACCATTACGGGCCTGACGCAAAAAACGCCAGAAGACCTGGCGCGCGAAATCGACAAGTGCAACAAGCTGACCGACAAGCCTTTTGCCGTGAACCTGACCTTCCTACCGGGCTTTAGCAACCCACCCTATCCCGAATATATCCAAGCCATTATCGATGGCGGGGTCAAAGTCGTAGAGACCGCGGGTCGTTCGCCCGAGGCCTATATGCCGCAACTCAAAGAGGCCGGCATTAAAGTCATTCACAAATGTACTTCGGTGCGCCATGCCTTGAAAGCCGAGCGTATTGGCTGCGACGCGGTTAGCGTCGATGGCTTCGAATGCGGCGGCCACCCCGGCGAGGATGATATTCCGAATATGATTTTATTACCCCGTGCGGCGGAAGAATTAAAAGTGCCTTTCCTCGCGTCTGGCGGCATTGGCAATGGTCAGCAGCTTGTCGCCTCGTTGGCGCTGGGTGCTGATGGCATCAATATGGGCACGCGCTTTATCGCCACCAAAGAAGCCCCCGTGCACCAAAATGTGAAAGACGCGATCGTAGCGGCGTCGGAACTTGATACGCGTCTGATTATGCGTCCATTGCGCAACACCGAACGCGTGCTGGTGAACCAAGCGGTCGAGAGCATTATTGAGAAAGAGACACGCCTAGGCAGTGAAATCAAAATCGAAGATATTATGGGCGAAGTCGCAGGCGTATATCCCAAGATTATGCAGGAAGGCACGATGGATGCTGGTGCGTGGTCTTGCGGCATGGTCGCTGGCCTAATCCATGACGTGCCAACTGTTCAAGAGCTGGTCGACAGCATCATGGCCGATGCCCAAAACATTATCGCCAAACGCCTTGCAGGTTTTGCTGCTTAGGCTAGTCGGCGGCGCGGGTAAATAACACCCCCGCCTCGCCACTTTGCCAGACCGCATATTTTTGCATACAGGCGTTGAAAGCTGGCAATGCCAGAAACGCCGTCAGCCATGTTGCGATTGGCGTTAGCGCTTCGCTGCCGTCGAACCAATCGGGATCAGCGATGCGGAATTGGCGAATAAATGGCAAAACCGCCAAATCAATCAGCCCTGGTTGATCACCGGCTAGCCAGAGCTTTGCCTTTTCCGTCGCAACGGCATGCAGAATTTCTGTTGCCGCTTCGCGATGGCTCAGCGCATCGGCGCCATCATAGCGGGCGGCATATTTATAACGATCGAGATGATGTTTAAACGGCCCGTCCATCATTGCGATAATTGGCAAATCAAGCTGCGCCAGTTCGAGATCAAACCCATGCGCGGGACGTGGTGGCGACGTCAGCGCCCACCGCATAACCTCGAGACTTTCATCAACCACGTTACCATCTGCAAGCCAAAGCACGGGTACCGTCGCTTTTTCGGAGAGGGAGCGAAAATGATCAGGCTTGTCGCGCAACAAAATCTCGCGCAACTCGACTGCGTGCCCCGCAAGATAAAGCGCCAAGCGCGCCCGCAAGGCGTAAGGGCAACGCCGAAAACTATAAAGGACGGGAAGGTCGAGTTGCGGTAGGGACATCGGATCGCACCACCAAAGTTATGGCTTGATCAATGGGTTTTGCTGTTGCACTCGGCCAATATGCTCCTCACCCCGCGCCCGCGCCAATTGAATTTGTTTTTGTCGTTCAGCAAAACGCGCCCGCTGGTCGGGCGTTATCGTCTCGTAGCAGGCTGGACAAGACAGGCCGGCCTCATAATGCGGGTGGCTTTTGTCGGCTTCGGTTATCGGCATCCGGCACGCGTGGCACATATCGTAAGCACCGGGGTTCAGCCCGTGCCCGACCGACACGCGGTGGTCGAAAACAAAACACTCGCCCTCCCATTTGCTGTCAGCCGCGGGCACCGTTTCCAAATATTTTAAGATGCCACCTTCGAGATGGAACACGTTTTGATAACCACGACTAACAAGATAGGAAGTCGACTTTTCGCAGCGAATACCGCCCGTGCAAAACATCGCAATGTTTTTCGGCGGTTCTGGAAGTTGCGCCAAATAATTATCGACCCAAGCTGGAAACTCGCGAAAACTCTCGGTCTTAGGATCGACGGCGCCAGCAAAAGTTCCGACCGCAACTTCGTAATGGTTGCGGGTGTCGATCACCAGCGTGTTGGGATCAGCAATCAGTGCGTTCCACTCTTGTGGCGCAACATATCGCCCGACGCTGTTGCGCGGATCGACCTCGGGTTGGCCCATGGTGACGATCTCTTGCTTTAACCGTACTTTCATCCGGTAAAATGTGTGCTGCTCGGCAAAGCTATATTTTGGTTGCAAATCCGCCAAACCATCTTGCTGCCGGAGCCACATCAACAGTGTTTGCAAGCCCAAGCGGTCGCCGCTCACGGTTCCGTTAATACCCTCGCGCGCCAGCAGGAGCGTGCCCGTTAGCCCCGCTCTGCGGGTCAAAGTTGTCAACGGACCGCGCCAAGCCGCCGGATCAGCTAATGGCGCAAATTTATAAAGAGCCGCGACGATGACCGGTGCGTCATTGGGTGCGACCGGAACATCATCGGCTAAAGCTAGATTGGGCGTTGTTGCATTCATCGCCGCAAGATGGACAATTGCGCGCCAAATTTCAACTGTCGAGATATTAGCCCAACGCCCAGATCAAAACCCTGCGGCGCGATCGTCAATGCCGCGGGTGAAATCTGCAGCCCCCTCAAGGCGCCCATCGTCATGCACCATGATCGCCTCGACCCGACCCAGCTCAAAGGTAAAGGCCGGCCACATGACGAGTTTATGATCCCGGGCGCGCAACCCAATAATATCAAAAATATCCGGTGTGCCCTTTTCAAACAGAACAATATCGGGCTGCCACTGGCTGTGAAATTTGCGGGCATTAACTGCTTGCTGCGCCGTCATGCCAAACTCAATGACATTCAACAAGGTTTGGTACACCGAGGTAATGATGGTTGCCCCGCCCGGCGTTCCAAGCACCAATTTTAGCCGACCATCTTTTTCAACGATCGTCGGTGTCATCGAACTTAACATGCGTTTACCCGGTGCGATGGCATTGGCCTGCCCACCGATTAGACCAAATTGGTTTGGCCGGCCTTTTTTAATGGCGAAGTCATCCATTTCATTATTGAGAAAAAATCCGGCGCCCTGCACGACGACCTTGGATCCAAAATTACCATTCAGTGTCGTCGTTAATGCCACGGCATTGCCATTTGGGTCCACGATCGAGAAATGGGTCGTCTCAACACTCTCGATGACATTGACCTGACCAGCACCCACGAGCGTGCTATCGGTTTTGACAAGCGGTTTAATATCGGCCATGCGTTGGCGGATATAATCGCGCGACAATAACCGAGCTAGCGGCACATCGACAAAATCTGGATCGCCGAGATAGACCGCTCGATCGGCGTAAACGCGGCGCTCCATCTCAACCAAAAAATGAATATAATTATCGGTATTATGCCCATAACTGTGGATTGGAAATGCCTCTGAAGCGGCGAGCAACTGCGCCAGCGCCACCCCGCCGCTCGAGGGCGGTGGCATGGTAATAATATCGTGGTCGCGATACGAAAAACGGATGGGGTCGCGCCATTTCGGACGATAAGCGGCAAGATCTTCAAGCGTTATTAGGCCGCCGGCAGCGCGCATTTCATCAACCAAAAGCTGGGCCGTTGGGCCAGCATAAAAGCCGTCACGGCCCGACGTCATAATCCGCCGTAGCGAAGCCGCGAGATCGGGTTGCTGCAAGACATCCCCCGCGCGCCACGGCGCGGCACCGACAAAAGCGGTCTCGCCACGGTTCAATTTGACGAAATGATCACGATAGCGGTTCAGCATCGCGGCCCCCTTCTCGGTCAAAGGGAAGCCATTAAAAGCGAGGCGAATAGCAGGTGTGATCAATTCTGGCCAGGCAATGGTGCCATAGCGCTCATGCATTTCAACCATGCCCGCGACCGTTCCGGGAACACCAACCGCCAGCACGCCATCGAGCGACTTGCCGGCCTCAACATGACCGTCGGCATCGAGATACATTTTTGCAGTTGCCGCGGCTGGAGCCGTTTCTCGGAAATCCAGCGTCCCCGTTTCGCCCGACGCGAGGCGGTAGACCATAAAGCCGCCGCCACCAATATTGCCGGCTTGCGGATAAACCACCGCAAGGGCGAAATTCACCGCAACTGCCGCATCAAAGGCATTGCCGCCACTTGCCATAACCGTGCGGCCGATTTCACTCGCAAGGCTATGCGCCGAGACGACCATAGCGGATTTGCTGTACGTGCCATTATCGGTCAACGGGTTGCGGTAATTATAAAAGTAATAATGCGCTTGCAGGACGATATAATCGGCGAGGCTAAACGCCAACACAAAAAGCGGAACAGCTACGATTGAAACAAGATTGCGCAACTTTCTCCCCTGAAACTCGAATCGAGTTCATGCTCGCATAATTTTGCGACGTACAAAACGTCCATGTGAAAAAGGATAACATCAGTCTGGAACGAAAAAAAAGTGCCAAAGCTAGATTACACCGCGACAGGTGGCCTGCGACTTTATGAACAAACCGTCATTTTTGACAGACAAAGCCCTTAATCTCCGTTAAATAGAGGAGAATCTGGAAATAACACCGCTGGCACCCTATTTATAGGTTACAAACCGAGAGAATTTTATGAATTATTCGTCCTCCTCCCAGGACCCCAGTCCTCGCGGTTTCTTGGCGCGTTTGCGTGAGAAACTGCCCAACAATAACTCGGTGGTGCTGGCCGGGGGCATTACGATCGCGTTATTTTTCTGGGTCGTCAGCGGCGTCTTGTTCAGTGAAAAAGAAAGCCATGACTCCCGCGCCATCACCGAGCGCGACGCGCGCGACAATGCTTTTCTCGTGCAAATCGAAACCGTCTACCAAGAAGATCATCGTCGGATCATACAACTCCAAGGACGTACCGAGGCCGACCGCCATGTTAACTTGGCGGCGGAAACAGCTGGTGCCATCGCCAAACTCCCTGTCGAAAAAGGGGCTCGCGTAAAAAAAGGCGACATTGTCTGCCAAATCGAAGTCGGGGCGCGTGCCGCGCAACTCGAGGAAGCGCGGGCATTACAAGAGGCACGCTCAATAGAATATCAAGCCGCTCAGAAATTATATGAGAAAGGCCATACCTCGAAGAGCCAAGTCGCAGCGGCAAAAGCCGCTTTCGACGCCGCCCGCGCGTCATCAAAAATGCGGGAGGTCGAACTGGGGCGCACGCGTGTTCGCGCTCCGTTTGACGGAATTGTTGACCGCTTGCCGCTCGAAGTTGGCGATTTCATTCCCGCCGGTGGCCTCTGCGCCAAAATTCTCGACAAAGACCCCTTACTCGTTGTGGCGCATGTCAGCGAGACGCAAGTTCAAATGCTTGAAAGCGGGTCGGCTGCCGATGTTGTTCTAGCAACTGGTGAAACCACATCGGGCAAGCTGCAATATATCGCCGAAAGCCCTAGCGCCATGACGCGAACATTTCAGGTCGAAATTGAAATCCCGAATAGCGATGACAAGCTGCGCGACGGGGTTAGCGCCGAAGTTAGCATTTTCTCCGGCCTTATTCGTGCCACCCGCATCCCGCAAACGGTAATGACGCTTGGCGATGATGGTGCCGTCGGCGTACGGGTGGTTGAAAACGGCAAAGCTAAATTTATCGCCGTCGAGGTGATCGACAATGCCGCTGAGAGAGCATGGGTAACTGGG
>JAYODZ010000087.1:0-8144 GCA_038106515.1 Rhodobiaceae bacterium | reverse complement strand
TGGCATATTCCCGTTGACACCCATATATGCCCATGCTATCCCATAAATACCCATACGCGTGATTTGGCCCGTATGGGGAAAGGCTGTGGGAGCTAACGACGATGTTTATGTCAACGGTGACGGCGAAAATAGATGCCAAGGGGCGGGTCTCGGTACCTGCCGCTTTACGCGCGGTTATTGCATCGCAATCTCCTGAGGCGAGTGGTCAGCCTGGAATTTTTGTCTACCCTTCCTTCACCTTGGAAGCGCTTGAAGGCGGCGGTCGCGACTTGATGCAGAATTTGAACGCGATGGTCGATCAGCTCGACCCTTTTAGCGAGGAGCGCGATGCGCTGGCGGCGTCGTTATTTGGCGACAGCTATCATTTGACGTTTGATGCCGATGGCAGAGTCAGTTTACCCGAGCCACTTTTGCAGCATGCTGTGATCACAACGCATATGTGTTTTGTTGGCCTCGGAGAAAAATTTCAAATCTGGGAGCCCGAGCGCTTCACCGCTTTCCGCGCCGATGCGCGCCGCAAAGCATTGGAAAACCGTAATTTATTACGTTCCCTGTCGGCTGGACAGAGGGAGGGGCAGTAATGATTGGGCGGCGCGAAACCCCCGTGTCGCCGCAGCACCCGCATCTGTCCGTGATGTTGGATCAGGTCTTGGAGGTGCTGGCGCCACAAGCAGGCGAAACCTATATCGACGCCACATTTGGAGCTGGCGGCTATAGCGAAGCATTTTTGCAGTCGGCAAATTGCTCGGTGATTGCGATTGACCGCGATCCCGATGTCATGCCGCATGTGCAGCGCTTGCAACAGGCTTATGGTGAGCGTTTTCAATTTATTGCTGGAGCCTTTGGCGACCTTGTTGATCTGTTGCGGGCGGCAAATATTGAGGCGCTCGATGGTGTTATTTTAGATCTTGGCGTCTCATCCATGCAATTGGACCAAGGGGATCGCGGCTTTAGTATTCGCAATAATGGACCTCTGGATATGCGCATGAGCCGCAATGGCCTGAGCGCTTTCGATGTCGTTAATGAATTTGCTGTTGATGATCTATCGCGCATTCTCGCGGTCTATGGCGATGAGCGCCGGGCACGGGCCATCGCTAAAGCCATCGAGCGGGCGCGGCAAAAGGGATCGATCGAAACAACCGCTCAACTCGTGGACATTATCACTACGATTTTGGGGCCGCATCGTGGCAAGGGAGCACATCCAGCAACGCGGACATTCCAAGCCATTCGCATTTTTGTGAATGACGAAGTCGGTGAGCTGGTTCGCGGGCTGGAAGCAGCCGAGCAAGTCCTGTCGCCCGAAGGCCGTTTAGTGGTCGTTAGTTTTCATTCGCTCGAAGATCGCATTGTCAAAAAATTTCTGGCCGGACGGGCGGGGCAAACAGGGCGGGGGTCACGCTATTTGCCTGAGGCCCCGAGCCGTCCTGCAAGTTTCCAAGGCGTACGATCGATTGCTCCAAGCAAGGCAGAGATTGCCGTTAATCCTCGGGCTCGTTCGGCTCGACTGCGGGTTGCTCAGCGCACGGCGGCGGGCGCGTGGCCCAGCGAAACTCTGCCGGCATCTCTGGCGGCTGTCCAGGAGATGGTACAATGATCCGGACGTTGAATATTTTTTCGATCTTATGCCTGATTGGCCTGCTCGCGGTGCTGTATCACGTCCGTTACAGCGCGGCAGAAGAAGATGAGGCATTGCGGAAGCTTGAGGCAGAAATTTTGCTGGAACAAAAGCAAGCTCAAATTCTGCGCGCTGAATATTCTGGCCTGTCAGACCCCAAACGTTTAATGGTCTTGTCGAAACTGCATCTCGGGCTCGAATATGCCTCGGGCGCGCAACTGCTCGCCGCCGTTGAGGAGAAAAACCAGCAGACCGTTAAGCTGTTGCGTCTTGGAACGGCGGGGTTGCGTTAATGGCGCGCCGCCCCACCACTATTAAACCAGGGGGCGATTGGGCGGCCTATCGATCGGACTTGGCGCGACTTGATGCCGCTAATCTCGAGTCTCTAGCTGTCGCGCGAACTCGTCGCCGCGTGCGGTTGGCTATTTTCTTATTTTCGCTGGTCTTCGGCATATTTGCCGCGCGGCTAGTTGACCTTACTTTTGCCGTGCAATCACAAGCCCATGCGGCAGCTCGGTTGCCACTCGAAACCTATGCGCGCCCTGATATTCTCGACCGCAATGGCCGGGTTTTGGCGACCAATATTGTGTTGTCGAATTTGGTCGCTTTGTCGGCGCAAATTGAAAATCCAGATCAGCTCTTGGCTGAATTGCAGCTTATTCTACCCAATATTGATGTTATGCGTTTCTTGCCGGCTGTGAAGCGCGGCGTGAATGTGCGCTTGGCAACGCGTCTGACCCCAGCACAAAAACAAGCTGTGTTGCGTTTAGGCAATCCCTATTTGCAGTTTAATGACGTTGCTGTGCGGGTTTATCCAAGCGGCGCAACCACTTCTCATCTCACGGGCTTTGTCGATGTCGATCAAAAAGGGCTCGCGGGTATGGAATATTACATCAATGATTTGGAGGATTGGTCTCAGCCTGTCCGCACCGCGATCGATCTTCGTGTCCAGACCATCATGCATGATGTGCTTCTGAACGGCTTGCAGGCATTTCAAGCCAAACGCGGTGCCGCGATCATGATGGATGTTGCGAGCGGCGAAGTGATTGGTATGGTCTCCGGCCCAGATTATGATCCAAACGATCCGAACCAAATGGGTGCAGCGCCGCATTTCAACAATGCCACGCAAGGTCAGTTTGAGTTGGGATCGGTGTTTAAAATTTTCACCGTCGCTATGGGCTTAGAGTTTGGGTTGATTTCGCCCGAGATGACTTTCGATACATCGGAGCCACTCTATTTCGGTAAATTTAAAACCGATGATGTGCATCCGCAACGCCGCCCTCTGACGCCAGCCGAAGTTTTGATTTACTCTTCGAACATTGGGTCGGCTAAGATTGCTAAGCTAGCGACAGCCGATCAGATTAATGAATTTTGGGTGCGGTTGGGCTTGTACGATCAGCTCGATTTACCGCTGCTGGAAAAGACGACAACAAAATTCCCCGCGCGTTTTGGCGAGGCGGAGCAAATTACCACTTCATACGGCCATGGTATTGCAACCTCGCCGATGCATTTTCTGTCGGCCGCCGCCGCGATTATGAACGGTGGTGCGTATTATCCACCAAGCTTATTTCCCGTGGATATGCCGATCGCGCATCGCGTTGTTTCGCCTGGAACGAGCGCGACCTTGCGTGCCATGTTGCGCCAAGTGGTTGAGCGGGGGACGGGTAAAAGTGGCGAGGTGGACGGCTATTATGTTATCGGCAAAACCGGGTCAGCCGACAAATCAATAGCGGGTGGGTATTCGGCAGATAAAATTGTAGCGAGCTTTGTTGCGGCCTTTCCACAAGATCACCCCCGCTACGCCGTCATCGTTATGCTCGACGAGCCGCAGGCCACGGCGCAAACCCATGGGTTGAATTATGCGGGCTGGAATGCGGCGCCGTTGACGGCAAAAATCATCGAACGTGCCGCGCCCATTTTGGGTGTCTTGCCGCAAACCCCAGAGCTTGCAGCGCTCAACGCGCAAGCCGCGGCGATGCCGCGATTGGCGCAAGGAGGCGATGATGCGTCTCAATGATGTGCTGAAGGATACTGGCTTGCAAGGGCCGGAATTGCAGGTGCTGGGCCTGACGGCTGATAGCCGAGAGGTTTTGCCCGGTTTTCTGTTTGCGGCGCTTGATGGCGTCAAACTGAAGGGTAGTGCTTTTGTTGATCAAGCCATCAACCGCGGGGCGCGGGCGATTATTGCTGGCGACATGCAGGCGCAGAAATCTGTTCCTATTTTGGCGCATGAAAACCCGCGTCGGGCGTTGGCTTTGTGTGCGCGTAATTTCTTTAAATTCATGCCAGCGACGATGGCGGCGGTTACGGGCACCAATGGTAAGACATCCGTCGCCACCCTCTTGCGCCAAATCTGGATGCATGCAGGCCATAAAGCGGCAAGCCTCGGGACATTAGGTGTTGAAGCTGATGGCTACCATGCTGATTTGAGCCATACCACACCAGATCCGGTGCGGCTGCATGCGGCGTTGCGCGATCTTGTTGCCCTTGATGTCACCCATTGTTGCATGGAAGCGTCGAGCCATGGCCGAGCGCAAAACCGTCTCGATGGTGTGCGCGTTGACTGCGCGGGTTTTACCAATTTAACACAAGACCACATGGATTATCACGGCTCGTTTGACGACTATCGCGATGCCAAGTTCCGTCTGTTTATGGATGTGTTAAGCGCCGATGGAGTGGCGGTGGTGAGTGTTAGCTCGGCCATCGGTCAAAGCTTAGCATCAAAGTTGCTGCGGGCAGGTCGGCGCGTCGTCACCGTAGGAACGCCAGAGGCTGAGTTGCATGTGGTCGGCGGCGATATGTCAGCCACCGGCCAAGCCGTGCAAATATTGTGGAACGGCGCTCACCACGACAGCTTCATGCCTTTGGTGGGCGCCTTTCAATGCGAAAATCTCGCCGTCGCGCTGGCCATGGCAACAGCCACAGGCGTTGAAAAAGAAACAGCGTTAGCGAGCGTGCCTGAACTTGGCGCGCCGACGGGACGGATGCATTATGTCGGGGCCAGTGCCCGCGGCGCGCACCTCTATGTTGATTACGCCCATACACCAGATGCCCTTGAGCGGGCATTGGTATCGCTTCGGGCTCACTGCGCGGGGCAACTCTATATCGTGTTTGGTTGCGGCGGCGACCGTGATACGGCAAAGCGGCCGATGATGGGCGCAATCGCCAGCGCCCAAGCAGATCGCATTATTATTACTGATGATAATCCGCGCAGCGAGGCGCCCGCGTTTATTCGCGGTCAAATCCTTGCCGCCTGCGAGGACGCCGAGGAAATTGCGGATCGTGCCGAGGCCATTCGCTCGGCAGTGCTAGCCGCTGGCGTCGGTGACATTATTTTGATCGCAGGCAAAGGCCACGAGCAGGGGCAAATTATCGGGGACCGCGTCTTGCCATTTAGTGATCTCGATGTTGCGCGGGCTCTTCTTGCCGAAGGGGGGCGCCTATGAAGCAAGCACCGCTGTGGCAAATTTCCGAAATTATCGCCGCGACGGGCGGGGTCTGTAACGGGTCAGGTGAGATTTTTGGGCTCTCGATCGACAGCCGCCAAATTAACAAAGGTGATATGTTTGTTGCCTTATCCGATAAGCGCGATGGGCATACATTTCTAGAGAATGCTCTGGCCGCTGGTGCGGTGGCCTTTCTAGTCGAGGACGGTAATGCGCATGTCGAATCTTTCGCGGCGCAACATCCGGAGGTCAAGCTTATACGCGTGCCGCAGGTGATGGCGGCGTTGTATGATTTGGCCCGCGCCGCCCGCAAGCGCTCAGCGGCGCGGATAATTGCGGTCACGGGCAGTGCAGGAAAAACGGGCGTCAAAGAGAGTTTGCGGTCGGTTCTGGCCCATTCGGGAAAGACCCATGCAGCAGAAAAATCCTTCAACAATCATATCGGCGTACCCCTGACTTTGGCGCGGCTTCCCGCCGATGCTGATTTTGCTGTTTTTGAAATTGGTATGAGCGCGGCCGGCGAAATAGAGCCCTTATCGCGCTTGGTGCAGCCTGAAATCGCAATTATCACGACCATTAGTGCGGCGCATATCGAAGCCCTCGGATCGCTTGCGGCGATCGCCATGGCAAAAGCCGAAATTTTTGCCGGCATGACGAAGGGCGGTACCGCCATTCTACCAATCGATAACGAGCAGTTTAGCCTGCTTGCGGCGCAAGCGGTTGCGCATAAGCTTTCGATTGTTCCGTTTGGGCGGGCGGCGGATCAGGCGGCGCAGGCCGGCGCTTATGTTTTGAAGTCGCGGGCGCATGCCGACTGCAGTTGTATTCAAGCCGATATTCTAGGCCAATCTATGACCTATAAAATTGCGCAGGCGGGTGATCACCAGATTATCAACAGCCTCGCCGTTTTGGCGGCGGTGTCGCTGGCGGGAGCTGATTTGGCGCTGGCAGGGCTCGAGCTAGCGCAAGTGGAGGCCCTTGCTGGCCGCGGGCAACGCCACCTGCTGACCTTGCCGAATGGTGTGAGCTTTACCTTGGTCGATGAAAGTTACAATGCCAACCCGGCATCTATGCGGGCTGCTTTGGCGACATTGGCCGCCATGCTGGCGGAAAAAGGCGGGCGGCATATAGCCGTTTTGGGCGATATGGCCGAGCTAGGTGCTATGAGCGAAGAGCTGCATTGCGATTTAGCCGATGCAATTAACGAGCAGAATATTGACTTGGTGTTTACCGCGGGTCGCTTCATGCAAGCCCTCCATGACAGAGTAACGCCAGCCAAACAAGCAGACCATGTTGGGAAGCCAAGCGATCTGATCCCTCTTCTCGAGCGGGAAATCCGAGCGCATGACGTGGTTATGGTGAAAGGCTCAAATGCGAGCAAAATGGGGCTGATTGTCGATCACTTTACGGCATATCCGCGCTTGCCTCAGGCGCGTCAGGTGGGAGCGTAATGTTTTATTATTTGATCACGACCTATTTCTCAGAATTACCAGGTGCGAATTTGTTTAATTACATTACCTTTCGCGCCGGTGGGGCAACCTTAACGGCTCTGGTCTTAAGTTTTGTTTTAGGACCTTGGTTGATTAATTACCTAAAGCGTATGCAAGGCAAGGGACAGCCGATCCGCGAAGACGGGCCGCAATCGCATATTGTTGCCAAGGCGGGCACCCCGACCATGGGCGGATTGATGATCCTACTCTCGGTTTTGCTGGCGACGATCCTGTGGGGCAACCCAACCAATATGATCACGTGGATTATTGTTTTGACGACGCTGAGTTTCGGTCTGTTGGGCTTTATCGATGATTATATGAAAATTAAATACGGCAATAGCCGCGGTGTTTCTGGGCGCATGAAATTGCTCATTCAATTTGCTCTTGCAGCGGTCAGCGTGTTCGCCTTGACCGAACAAATGCCAGCTGATCTGGCCACGGGTTTCGCTTTCCCGTTTTTTAAAGATGCTTTGGTGATGCTGGGTTTGCCGCTGTTTTTACTGATCGGTTCGTTTGTGATTGTCGGCGCGTCCAACGCTGTCAATCTCACCGATGGCTTGGACGGCTTAGCGATTGTGCCGACGCTTATCGCGGCGGCCAGTTTTGGCTTTATTGCTTATTTGGTGGGCAACGTTATTTTCGCCAATTATCTTCAGATCCATTACGTCCCAGGGGCGGGTGAATTGGCGGTTTTCGCAGCTGCCTTGATCGGCGCGGGATTGGGCTTTTTGTGGTTTAACGCACCGCCCGCCATGGTCTTTATGGGTGATACGGGCTCACTGGCCTTGGGCGCCGCGCTCGGCGCAATTGCCGTCGCCACCAAGCACGAGATTGTGTTGGCCATTATTGGCGGCTTGTTCGTGCTCGAAGCGGTCTCAGTGATTGTCCAAGTCGCCTCCTTCAAACTAACCGGTAAGCGGGTGTTCCGCATGGCGCCTCTGCACCATCATTTCGAATTACGCGGTTGGGCCGAACCGACTGTTGTGATCCGTTTTTGGATTATTTCTGTCATTCTTGCTTTGGTCGGTCTCGCGACCTTGAAGTTGAGGTAGGCGATGATCAAACTGCCTCATTATGACGGACGCATAGCGGTGTACGGCCTTGGTCGGTCGGGACGCGCTGTTGCGCAGGCCTTAATGGTGGCAGACAATGACGTCGTGGTTTGGGATGATCTTCCAGAGGCGCGCGCCCAAGCACTGGCCGATGGATTTGTTTTACAAAACCCGATCGAGGATACCAGTGCCATTAAGCGCTTAATTCTGAGCCCCGGCATTGCCTTAACGCACCCCGAACCGCATCCCGTTGTGGCCGCTGTTCGGGCTAACAATATTCCGGTCGAGGGTGATATTGATTTGTTGGCCGATGCGATCAGTGGGCAAGTCCATAAGGTGATTGCGATCACTGGGACAAACGGCAAGTCGACGTGCACGGCATTGATCACCCACATCCTTCGGCATGCTGGCTTGCCTGCCACGATGGGTGGTAATATTGGTGTGCCGGTCGTGGATCTTGACGTCTCATCGGAGACGCTTTTGGTGTTAGAGTTATCGTCCTACCAGATCGATCTGTTGCATCGTCTGCACCCCGATATTG